>JAITOQ010000138.1 GCA_031289865.1 Clostridiales bacterium | reverse complement strand
AACTGGGAAAACTATAAGAATTAAACGGAGGAAGAACAATGAAATCAATCGCGGAATTGAATGCGATAAAAACTAAAAAGTCTGCGGAGATGGACGCTCGAGCCGTCAGCGTCTTGATTTGCGGGGGTACGGGTTGTACGTCGGGTAACAGCATAAAGATTTTGGATAAATTTAACCGACTAATCAAAGAAAACAATCTCGGCGGCAGAGTAAAAACCGTCTTGACGGGTTGTTTCGGGCTTTGCGCTTTGGGACCCGTCGTAGTCGTATATCCCGAAGGCGCGTTTTACAGTCAAGTAAAGGAATCCGACGTGGACAAAATCGTCGATGAACATATAAAGGGCGGCAAGGTCGTCAAAAGCCTCCTCTACAAGGACACAATCATAGAGGGCAGCGACGAGATACTGTCGCTTGACGAAACGGGCTTTTATAAGCAACAGATGCGGTTCGCGCTCCGCAATTGCGGCGTGATAGACCCCGAAGATATCGAGGAATACATTGCAAAGGACGGCTATGCCGCGCTTGCAAAGGTTTTGACCGAAATGACACCGCAAAGCGTCATCGACACCGTTAAAGCGTCGGGACTTCGCGGCAGAGGCGGCGCGGGCTTTCCGACGGGGAGCAAGTGGCAGTTTGCTCACGATGTCGCTGGCGATGTAAAGTATGTCTGCTGCAACGCCGACGAGGGCGATCCCGGCGCATTTATGGATAGGTCGGTGCTTGAGGGCGATCCCCACGCGGTACTTGAGGCGATGGCGATTGCGGGCTATGCGATAGGCTCAAAGCAAGGCTATATATATGTCAGAGCGGAATATCCGATAGCCGTACAGAGATTAAACGTCGCTATCGGACAAGCTAAGGAATACGGACTTCTCGGAAAGAATATTTTCGGGACGGGTTTTGAATTTGATATCGAGATAAGACTCGGCGCGGGCGCGTTTGTCTGCGGCGAGGAGACCGCGCTCATGACCTCTATCGAGGGCAACAGAGGCGAGCCGCGTCCGCGTCCGCCGTTTCCCGCCGTCAAGGGGCTTTTTGCAAAGCCTACAATCTTAAACAACGTCGAAACTTACGCGAACATAGCGCAGATTATCTTAAACGGCGCGGACAAATTTGCAAAGATAGGAACGGAAAAATCAAAGGGGACAAAGGTCTTTGCTCTCGGCGGCAAGATACAAAACACGGGGCTTGTCGAAGTCCCTATGGGGACGACCCTCCGTACGATCGTCGAGGATATCGGCGGCGGAATCCCGAAGGGCAAAAAGTTTAAAGCCGCTCAAACGGGCGGGCCGTCGGGCGGTTGTATCCCGTCGAGCCATATGGATATCGCTATAGATTACGAAAATCTTCTCTCTATAGGATCTATGATGGGTTCGGGCGGATTGATCGTCATGGACGAGGATACTTGCATGGTCGATATCGCAAAATTCTTTCTCGAATTCACAGTCGAAGAGTCATGCGGGAAATGCACGCCTTGCCGTATCGGTACGAAGCGGCTCCTCGAATTACTCGACAAGGTGAGTAAAGGCACCGCGACCGAAAAAACCCTCGTAGAGATGGAACAGCTTTGTTATTACATAAAGGACAACGCGCTTTGCGGGTTGGGGCAGACCGCTCCGAATCCCGTGCTTTCTACCCTCCGTTATTTTAAGGACGAATATCTCGCCCACGTCAACGAAAAGCGTTGCCCCGCGGGAGTTTGCAAGGATCTTGTCGTGTACGATATAACGGACAAGTGTATCGGTTGTACGCTGTGCGCGAGAAGATGCCCCGTAGGAGCCATCACGGGCGCGGTCAAGCAAAAACATGTGATCAGTCAAGAACAGTGTATCAAATGCGGCGTTTGCTTGGACAACTGCAAATTTAAGGCTATCGAAAGGAAATAAGGAGTCGAATAATGGATAAATTGATAAATTTAAAGATAAACGGAATTGCGGTTTCCGTCCCTCAAGGTACGACAATTCTTGAGGCGGCAAGATCCGCGGGAATCAAAATCCCTACGCTGTGTTATTTAAAGGATATAAACGCTATAGGCGCGTGCCGCGTATGCGTAGTGGAGGTCAAGGGCGCGAGAAGCCTCGTCGCCTCGTGCGTCTATCCCGTAAACGAGGGCATGGAGGTCACAACCTCCTCTCCTAAGGTTTTGGCGAGCAGAAAGACCACCGTCGAGCTTATGCTTTCCGACCACAACAAAAACTGCCTTTCTTGCGTCAGAAGCACAAATTGCGAATTGCAAAGCCTTGCGACGGAATTAGGGTGCGACGCGCTCAAATATAAGGGCGAAACAAAATACTATCCGATAGACGACAGTCACCCGTCTATCGTCCGCGACAACAGCAAATGTATTCTTTGTCGCCGTTGCGTCGCCGCTTGCAAAAACTATCAATCGATTTCGGTGATAGGCGCGAACGCGAGAGGCTTTGACACCCATATCGGCTGCCTGTTTGAAAAGGGAATGAACGAAATCGCTTGCGTGGGCTGCGGACAGTGCATTATCGCGTGTCCGACGGGCGCGCTCCGTGAAAAAGACGAGATAGACAACGTGTTAGCCGCGCTCTCCGACCCGACCAAAACCGTCGTCGTCGGTACCGCGCCGTCGATCCGCGTCGCATTAGGCGAGGAATTCGGACAGCCTATCGGTACGAATGTCGAGGGCAAAATGGCGGCGGCTCTTCGCCGTATCGGCTTTAAACACGTCTTTGACGTCAATTTCACCGCCGACCTCACAATAATGGAGGAAGGGTACGAGTTTATCGAGCGGGTTAAGGGCGGCGGGGTACTCCCGATGATTACGAGCTGTTCGCCGGGTTGGGTCAAGTTTATCGAACACAACTTTCCCGAACTTTTGCCGAATCTCTCCTCTTGTAAGTCGCCGCAGCAGATGTTCGGCGCGGTCGCAAAGACCTATTACGCGAAGAAACTCGGTATAGATCCAAAGGATATGTACGTCGTGACCATTATGCCTTGTACGGCGAAAAAGTTTGAAAAGGGGAGAGCGCATCAAGCCGCCGCGGGCGTACCCGATATAGACGCGGTTTTGACGACGAGAGAGCTTGCAAGGCTTATCAAAAGACAGGGGATCATCTTTAACGAACTTCCCGACGAAGCCTTTGACGCTCCGTTCGGTATCGGTTCGGGCGCGGGCTTGATCTTCGGGTCGAGCGGCGGCGTTATGGAAGCCGCACTCCGCACGGTCGCGGAGGCTCTTGAGGGAAAGGAGCTTACAAAGCTTGATTTTACCGCGGTTCGCGGCATGACGGGTATCAAGGAAGCAGCCTACAAAGTGGCGGGACTCACGGTCAAGGTTGCCGTTGCAAGCGGCTTAAAGAACGCACGCGCTCTCATGGAAAAAATCAAAAAGGGCGAAGCAAGCTATCATTTCATAGAAATAATGGCTTGTCCGGGCGGCTGTATCAACGGCGGCGGTCAGCCGATAAAGACCGCCGAGGTCAGAAATTTTGTGGATTATAAGGGTGCGCGTATGAAAGCGATCTATAAGGGCGACAAGACTATGACCCTCAGAAAGAGCCACGAAAATCCCGCGATAAAAGAGATCTATGCCGAATTTTTCGGCGCGCCGAACAGCCACAAGGCGCATGAGATACTCCATACTCAGTATGTTGCGAGAAACAAATTTTAATACGATTTCGGATAAGGGCTGTCTAAAAAGACAGCCTTTTCTTTAAAACGGCGTATATATCAGAAAAGCGGTATATTCTTGAAATCCGGACATATAAATAGGATAGGTAAAATGAAAAATAATCAAAAACGGAAGAATGCAAAAAAGAAAAAAAGTTTTTTTGCGTCGTGGACGTTTAAGGTAATCCTCTTGAGTCTTGTGTTGACCGCGTTTTTTTCTATGCTCGCGGAGCTTACGCTGTCGATGAATCAAGTGTATTTGATTGTCTTGATACTCCTTGTTTTGATAGTAATCGGGATATTTTTTGACGCGGTGGGGACGGCGGTCACGTCTTGCGACATAGGACCGCTCACCGCTATGGCTTCGCGCAAGGTAAAAGCGGCAAAGACCGCTATCCGATTGGTCAACAATGCGGAAAAGGTTTCCAGCTTTTGCGGCGACGTGATAGGCGATATTTTCGGAATCATCAGCGGCGCGTGTATCGCCGCGCTCGCCGTAAAAGCCGCGGTCACGCTCCCTTTAGCGGAGCGAACCCTAACGATAATTTTGAGCAGCATCACCGCCGCGACTACTATCGGGGGAAAGGCATATTGCAAAAAATTAGCCATTAAGCGAAGCAAGGATTTTGTGATGTTCGCGGCAAACGTCGTCTATTTCTTTCGGAAAAGATAATGTTTTTACGGAGATACGGTACTCCGTAAAATATGATGAATAAATTGATTTTACGGAGGTATAGTACCTCGAAAAGCTATAGTCGAGAATGAGTAAATAGGAGTCGGATTTTGCGTTACGGTTTAAAAAATGCGGAGACACGCGAATTAGAAAAGCTTTCGTATACGCTGAGAGGGGAGATAGAGATCGCCGTCGCGCAAAACGGCGGGCATCTTGCGTCCAATCTCGGCGCGGTCGAAATCACTCTCGCTATGCACAGTGTTTTTGACCCCGACACGGACAAGTTGCTCTTTGACGTCGGGCATCAAGCCTATGCGCATAAACTTTTGACGGGGCGTTCCTTAAGCGGTTTAAGAAAAAAAGAGGGGATAAGCGGCTTTTTGTCGCCGTCGGAGAGCGCGTGCGACGCGTTTGTATCGGGGCATAGCGGTACCGCGCTGTCCCTTGCCGCGGGATATCTCCGCGCAAAAAAATTGACGGGAGCGGACTACGAAATCGTCGCTTTGGTCGGCGACGGGGCTATGACGGGCGGCATGAGCTACGAGGCCCTCAACGACCTTAGGACGATAGGAGGAAGGGTTGTCGTTATCCTCAACGACAACGGATTTCCTTACGGAAACGGCGGTATAGATTCGGGATTTTCGGCGTATCTCGACGACATAAAAGCATCAAAAATCGCCGCGCCCTTTAAATGTTACGGCGCGGAATACATAGGCGTCATAGACGGACACGATATAGGCGCGCTCACCGAAGCTTTTAAAAAAGCTAAAGAATCAAACGGAATCACGGTAGTACATTGTATCACCCAAAAAGGCAAGGGCTGCAAGGCCGCGGAGGATGCGCCCGAACGGTATCACGGCTTGCCGCGCCCGTCGTTCGGTAAGACGAACGAGGGGATAACCTTTTCCCGTGCGGCGGGAGAGGGCTTGACCGCGCTTGCAACGCTCGACAAAAGGATAGTCGCGGTGACGGCGGCGATGAGGGAGGGCGCGGGGCTTTCGGGCTTTGCGGAGCGTTTTCCCGACCGTTTTTTTGATGTGGGGATATGCGAGGCTCACGCGGTCACGATGAGCGCGGCGATGAGCCGCGGCGGTTTGATACCGTTTGCGGCGGTCTATTCCTCGTTTTTGCAGAGAGGGTTTGACGGGCTGCTCCACGACGTGGGGATTATGAACAACAACGTAAAATTTTTGATTGACCGTGCGGGCTTGGTCGCGGAGGACGGAGAAACCCATCAAGGGATTTTTGACGTCGGTTATTTGCGGCTCGTCCCCGATATCGTGATACTGTCGCCCGAAAACACCGAAGAATTAAAAGAGATGATAGGCTTTGCGGCGGGGCATGAGGGTGCCGTCGCTATACGCTACCCAAAGGGCGCGCCGCCCGTAATCCCCGAACGGCTAAAGAGCTTTTTGACGCGTCCGATAGGCGAAAACGCCGTCCTTGTGAGCGGCGCGTTTGCGGAGCTTGAGGCTCTTATCGCCGCGGAAATTTGCCGCGAAAAATACGGTATAGAAACGTCCGTGAGATATGTAAAAAAACTCAAACCGTTAGACGGAAGTTTGACGGAGGATTTAAAGGCTTGTAAGCGTATTTTTACCGTGGAGGACAACGCGGTATCGGGCGGCTTCGGGAGCGCGGCCGCCGAGGCTTTTTCGTGCGACGGCTCAAAGACGGTTAAAATTTTTGCCGTGCGCGACGCGTTTCCCAAAAGGGGAACGAGAGAGGAGTTGTTTTGCGCGGAGGGCTTGGACGGAGAAACCCTCGCTAAAAGAATTGCACGGGAGTTTGAGAGTAAACAGTTGGGGCACAAAAGCGGAAATGAAGAGAAAAAGTGAAAAAAATCCCGCAAAATTTTAAAAAAACTTCCGAAAGATACATTTTTTCATTGACTTTAGCATAAGAATAAGATACAATATTCCATGTCGTTTTTCTGTGTGCCGCACGGCGTTCGGAGAAACGATTTTATATTAGACCTCTTGTGACACAACGCGGGTTTAAAAAAAGGAGATACACATATGGCAAAAGAAATTTTGTTGACAAAAGCGGGATACGAGGAGCTTCAAAACAAGCTTCACAATCTCCAAACGGTCGCAAGACCTCAAGCGTCGGAGCGCATCAAGGTTGCACGCGAATTCGGCGATCTTTCCGAAAACGCGGAATACGACGCGGCAAAGGACGAACAAGTCCATATCGAAAACGAGATCAAAGAGATCAACGAAAAGATTTTAGCCGCCGTCATCATCAACGAAAACAACGTAGATACGCGGGTGGTTTCGGTCGGTTGTACGGTCAAGCTGCTCGATATCGAATACGACGAAAAATTGGAATTCAAAATCGTAGGAAATACCGAAGCGGATTCATCACAAAACAAAATCAGCAACGAGTCGCCGATAGCCAAAGCCATATTAGGACAAAAAAAAGGCACGGAATGCAACGTTTTTGCTCCCGCGGGCGTAATGAAAGTGAAGATTTTGGGAATCAGCGCGTAGTCTTTTTGCCTATAAATTGAAAAAAAAGTAAAAACAAGTAATAACAACTCCCTATTTAAAAGCAAATAGGGAGTAGTACTTGATTTTCAGAGAAAAACGTGTTACAATATCGATAAGGTATTATGTCGGAGGGCATTATGGGAAAAATCATAAGATGGGCGGTATGCGGTTTGGGCGGTATTTCTCACACGTTTATGCGTGCGGCGCAAAAATCGGACGGAATGAAGGTTGTCGCTTGCGTGTCGTCGTCAAAGGCGCGTGCGCTTGAGTTTCAAGCCAAATACGGTTTGGAGAGCGCGTACACCTACGGCGAATTTTTAAAGGCAAAGGACATAGACGCGGTTTACGTCGGTACTGACATGAACCGCCATTGCGAAAATACCGTAGCTTTTTTAAAGGCGGGCTTTTCCGTCCTTTGCGAAAAGTCGTTCGCTTGCACCTTAGCGGAAACGGAAAAGATGATTGCCGCGGCGCATGAGAGCGGAAAGCTCCTAATGGAAGCCATGTGGACGCGGTTCATTCCGTGTACCCAAAAGCTGCTCGAAGTCGTGCGGTCGGGGCGGTTTGGGAAAATTTTGGAGATGAAAGGCGATATGATCGGATTTTTTCCGAATAAAAATCACCGCGTGTTTGACTATAAGCGCGGCGGCGGTTCGATATTCGACCTCATGGTGTACAACGTCGCGTACGCAACCTTTCTTGCGGGCGTTTCCAAAAAAGTTGAGGTTGAGGGCACGACGGAAAACGGCGTCGACAGAGAATGCTCCTTGACCCTTTCGTATCCCGACGGTGCCGTTGCGCGGCTGAAAAGCGCGACCACACGCAAAAAAATTCGGTTCGGATTTACGATTTTGTGCGAAAAGGGCGTTATCCGCATCCCGCATTTTCATTGGGGTATGGGCTTTAAAATAAAAGAGACGGGTAAGCTCTTCGCCGAACGCTATCGTTTCAGACACCCCGACTTTACATACGAGATTGCGCATTTCAACGGACTTTTGCGCGAGGGAAAAACCGAAAGCCCCCTCGTGAGCTTTGCCCACACGACGGAGGTTATGAGGATTTTGGACGAGGCAAACCGCGCTTTGGGCGTTGTCTTTTAGAGAAAAACGAGCATCATGCCGCAAAAAGCCGTTTATTATCGGAAAAAAATTATTTATTATCGGAAAACATATTGATTTTTTTGCGGATTTTTGGTATACTGTATATAATAAAAGTGGAGATATAAAAAAATGGGTTTTTTTGAGAAGATTTACGACGCGTTCGCAAATGCGTTTTCATCGGTTGAGCCGGGGTTACTCCTTTTCATTTTTGTGATCGTGATAGCCGCCGCCTTTGTCTACGCATATCTTACTTCCGCAAAGATTTTGCGCGGATATGTCGCCGCATTAAAACGGGCGACCGCTTATCTCGTCGCGGACGATTCGGCAAAGCTTGCGCCCAACAACGTCATCTACTTTTTTAAGGATTACATAATATTTTTGCCTAAGTCCTTGCAGAGCCGCTTGACCGCGTATTTTGCGGAGGAAAAGCCTATCCGTCCGAGCCTCTATATCACCGAAGCCGACGGAGTAAAATCCGTTTCGGACAGAATACCGCGCAGGTTGGCTTTCGCCGTGTACGACGTTGTGATTTTTGTGTGCTTTGCGCTCTTTTCCGCAATCGCGCTGTGTTCGGGTCTTTCGGCTTTTGCCGTCGGCGCGTTGCTGCCGTTTGCGATAGGGCTTGCGCTTAAATATCTCTTGAAGCTTCGTGCGGCGAGGCTTGAGCGCGTACTTTCCTCCGAATTTTACAATTTTGTCAACGCACTCGACGATTCGGTGAAATACGGCGACGACCCCGTAGAGATAGAGAACGGTATCCTAAAAAGAGCGTCGGAGCTTATCGAGTCACTCATAAGAGAGGAACGCGACGCGCAAAGGTACTATTTCATCACCGCGACCGACGGACTTTCTAAGGAATTAAAGGACGAACGCCTCGCGGCTATCGCCGAAAACGTTTCGATTATATGCGGCGAAACCGCTATCCCGTCCGTAACGCTGAAACGCGTGTTCCGCATGATTGCCGACGCAAAGCCGTTTTATACGGAAAAACCCGAAATCGATATTGTCCATGAATGCTTGGTCAAACTCAAAAACGCAATCATCAAAGCGGAGTTGTAATTTAGTTTAAAAGAATAAATCACAAAAAAAGGTCTTAACAAGTCCTTTTTTTGTTGTCAAAGCGGGTAATAAAGAAAAAAAGTAAAAAAATTTAAGAAAATCGGAAAGAAAAGAATAAAACCCCTTGAAAGATCGGGCGTTTTATGGTAAAATATTCTCGTAGGATAAAAACAAAAGCGGAACGCATAAAACGCTATCAAATCCCGTATTCTGTTTTATCCTAAAAAAAAACAATACAACAACGGAGGTTTTGGAATGATTAAACTGATTGTAGGCTCAAAAGGTTCGGGAAAAACAAAAAAGATCATTGATTTTGCAAACTCTATAGACGCCGAGCAAAACGACGCCGTATTTATTACGGATACAAATCGATACGTTTACGAGATAAAAAGCGGCGTGCGGTTTGTCAACAGCGCGGACTTCGGAGTCATCAAAAACACCGATTCGCTTTTGGGCTTTTTGGGTGGACTCATCGCCGGAAATAACGATCTCGGCTTTATTTTTATCGACGGGATTGCGCGCATCACCAAAAAAGAAGTCTCAAAGCTAAAAGCCTTTTTCGCTTCCGCGGAAAAGCTCGTCGCGGAAAACGAAGCGACGCTTGTCTTTACGATTAGTTTGGACGAATCGGAATTGCCGAAATACCTACTTAAGTACGAGAAATAAAACACAGCGTGTTTAAATCGGCTTTTAAAGTCGGCGGTCATTTTGTAGGGGACGATGACCACATCGTCCCGCACTAAATAATAAGACTTCAATATGTTTAACGCTTTGTTAAGAAAAATAGGATGCAA
>JAITOQ010000072.1 GCA_031289865.1 Clostridiales bacterium | reverse complement strand
CCCGTTTTAAGTTCAATCGCCACAAGACGCTTTAAGTCGCGGTTGTAAAATAAAAGGTCTAAGCGATAATCTACCCCGTCAATCGTCATACGCTTTTGACGGCAAACAAAAGAAAAACCCTTGCCGAATTCCAGAATGAATTTTTCCAACTCGTCCTTAATTGCCCGCTCTAAGTCCGCCTCTAAAAAATTATCTTTGAGCCCTAATGTTTCCAATAAATAAGGGTCTTTGAATAAATCTCTCGGAATCGTGGAATTCTCTGCGCGTTCTAAGTTTGAAATATCCCGACGCTCGTATGCCTTGTGTGAAATGAGATAATTCAGTTCCTTAACGGTTAAACCGTTCTTTGAGGCTTCATCCAAATAGTAAAGCTTTGCCTTATCGTCCTTTAGCGGCAAAATCTGAATGATATGCGTCCACGTCAATTGTTGCATTGCCGATGCAACAATCTCTGCGTTAAACTGTTTTGCAAATTGCATCATGCGCCTAACGTTCGTGTAATCGAAAACGCTTCCGTACCGCTCCGTCAATTGTTGCATTGCCGATGCAACAATCTTTTTGCCGTACTCTGCCCGCTCGTTATTAAGCAATTCGGAGTTAATCCTTGCGCCAAGCTCCCAATACATAAGCACAATAGTCCCGTTCGCCTGCACGGTGATTTGCCGCTTGCGATTTTCGACAATCTTTACCAGATCGTCAAACAGTCCAATCGGAAACGCTTCTGTCGTATTCGGTAGCATTTCTTTTTTCTTAGCCATCGATGATTTCCCCTTTTTGCTTTGTCAAGCGACATTTTCATTTTACCACGTGGAAATGTAGCTGTCAATACTTATTTTAAAAATTCTTCCGAAAGGTTCCGAATTTTTCCAAGAAGATGCGACACCGACTATCTTATCGGAAAATCCGAATATTGAAACAGCCGAATTCAAAAACATGCTCATGTTTTTCAATGGGTTTTTTGTTCACAAAAGAAATAGTTCTTGCCATTTCCCCCGGTCTATGCTATAATAATCCCATGAACGATTGGATCGCATTGATTTTACTTGGGGCGGGTCTGTCGGCAGACGCTTTTGCGGTGTCGATATGCGACGGGATCTCTTACAAAAATTTGTCCGTGCCGCGCATGACATTTATCGCGGGGGTATTCGGCGCAATGCAAGGTATAATGCCTCTCTTAGGCTATTTGCTCGGCGGGCTGTTTATCCGCTATATAGAGAACGCTCTGCCGTGGATTTCGTTTGCGCTCCTCCTCGTAATCGGCGGAAAAACCCTCTACGAGGGTATAAAAGCCGTCCTAAAAAAAGAAGAACCGACGGAAAAGCTCTTTTCTCCGTCGGCAATCCTCATACAAGGCGTCGCAACGAGTATAGACGCGCTCGCGGTCGGGGTTTCTATGCTCTCGTTTTCAATCTCGATTTGGATCTCCGCGCCCGTAATAGCGGCAATCACCTTTTCACTATCACTACTCGCGGTCTTTCTCGGAACAAAATTCGGTTCGCTCCTAAAAGGAAAAAGCGGTATCGCCGATATCATCGGCGGCACGGTCCTCATCGCGCTCGGTATCAGCTTTGTGTTGAGGAGCTATGTCTAAATTTTTAAAATCGGTTTTCTTGCCGCTTTCACCTCGTCGGGCCGTCCGACGGGAGTGGTGAGCGGTGATTTTTTTATGCTTTCGGGATCTGTCTTAGCTTGCGCTACGATCTCTTTGAGCGCTGCGACCGCCTCGTCTATCGTTTCGCGGCTTTCTGTTTCGGTCGGCTCGAACATCATCGCTTCGTGTACTATGAGCGGAAAATAGATTGTCGGCGGGTGCATTCCGTGATCTATCAACGCTTTTGCGACGTCGAGCGCGGACACCCCCGTCTCCTCCTTCAGTTTTTCGCAAGACGCTACAAACTCGTGCATACACGCGCCCTTGTGCGGCGCGGTCAAAAACTCCGAAACAAGGCTCTTCATATAGTTCGCGTTTAACACGGCTTTTTCCGCGGCGTCCCTTATCCCCTCGCGCCCCAACGCGATGATATAGGCGAGGGCGCGTATCTCCACCAAAAAGTTGCCTTGAAACGCTCTAACCCTTCCGATTGACGCCAAAGACGTCTTTCTATAGCCGAACCGCCCGTCCTTTTTCTTTTCTACAAGCGGATACGGCAGATGCGGCGCAAGCGCCTTTTTACACAGCACAGGTCCGCTCCCCGGACCGCCGCCGCCGTGAGGGGTCGAAAAGGTCTTGTGAAGATTTATGTGCATGATATCGAAGCCCATATCGCCCGGTCGGACTATTCCCATGACCGCATTCAGATTTGCGCCGTCGTAATACAACAGCCCGCCCTTGTCGTGGACTATGCGCGAGATTTTACCGATATTTTTTTCAAACAGTCCGACGGTGTTCGGATTCGTCAGCATAAAAGCCGCGACCTCCTCCGTCATAGCGTTTGCCAAAACCTCCGTATCGACGTACCCGTTAGCGTCCGACGGAATATTGACGATTTCAAAGCCCGCCATAGCCGCCGACGCGGGATTTGTCCCGTGCGCAGAATCGGGTACGATAATCTTCGTCCGCTTTTCGCCTTTTTTCTTAAAATACGCGCCTATCATGAGGAGCGAAGTAAATTCGCCGTGCGCGCCCGCCGCGGGCTGCAACGTGCCGTCGTCCATGCCCGTTATCTCTTTTAAAGACTCCGTAAGGGTATAGATCGCCTCAAGCGCGCCTTGCGCCGAAGACGGCTCTTGCAACGGGTGAAGCTCCGTAAAGCCCGCAAGGGCGGCGACTGTTTCATTGAGCTTCGGGTTATACTTCATCGTACACGACCCCAACGGATAAAAGCCGCTATCCACCCCGTACGCACGCGCCGCAAGCGCGTCATAGTGGCGCACGAGATCCAATTCCGAAACCTCCGGAAGCTCCGCGGCAGCCGCTCTCAACGCGCCGTCACTAAGCTTGTATTCCGCAACGTCGGACGCGGGGAGCGAAAAGCCCGTACGTCCCGATATGGATTTTTCAAAAATCAATTTCATAACAGTTTCCTCACGATATTCCCTACGGTTTCTATTTCTTCCTTTGTATTCATTTCCGTCGCGCACCAAAGAATCTCTCCGTCGCTTAATTTCAGCCCGCCCAAAATACCGCGCCGCTTTAACTCGTTTAAAATCACACTTGATTTTTTGTCGGACACGGTGACGAATTCATTAAAAAATTCGGCGGTACTATACCTCGTTTTCAAGCCCGCGCTCTCCAACACCTCTTTTAAATAATGTGCATTATCGACGCAAGCCCTTGCGACCGCTCTAAAGCCCTCTTTCCCGACCGCGCCGAGATAGACGGCGGCGGTCAGCGCGCACAACGCCTCGTTCGAGCAAATACTTGACGAAGCTTTTTCGCGTCTGATATGCTGCTCTCTCGCTTGCAGCGTGAGGACATAGACGCGCCGCCCGTCACGGTCCGTGGTTTCGCCGACGATCCTACCCGTCATTTTGCGGACGTATTTTTCCTTTGCGGCGATATACCCTAAGTACGGACCGCCGAAGGAAAGCGGCATACCTAACGGCTGTCCCTCTCCCGTCGCAAAATCCGCGCCGACCTCCGCGGGCGATGCCAAAAGCCCCAAAGCTATCGGATAGGTATGCAGAATGTATTTCACGTCCGTGCGGTTTAAGACCGCGCCTATCTCCTTTGTCCTCTCGATATTTCCGTAATAGTTGGGTTGTTGGACAAGACAGCATGCGGCGCGTTCTCCGTACCCCTCCAAAAAGCCGATATCGGTCAACCCGTCCTCATCGAGCGGCACGCTTACCGCCGTCCTACCGCTTCCCCTAAGATAGGCGGCGACAACCTCTCTGACCGCGGGATTTACACCGTCGGAAACGAGTATGTCCTTTTCACCGTTTATACACATAGCGACCGCCTCCGCAGCCGCCGCCGCACCGTCGTACATGGACGCGTTTGAAACGTCCAAACCCGTGAGACGCGTGATACAGCTTTGATATTCAAAAATCGCTTGCAAAATACCTTGACTCATTTCGGGCTGATAGGGCGTATACGCGGTGACAAAGCGCGGATTCGCCGCGATATGTTTGACGACGGGAGGGATATAGTGGCGGTATGCGCCCGCACCCAAAAACACGGTCTTGTACACCTTGTTTTTTTCAGCCAGCGCGACCATAGCGCGTTCGGTTTCTATCGGCGATTTTCCGATAGCCCTAAGCCCCTCTCCGCTCGCCGTGCCTATAGCTGCAAAAAGGTCGGATATATCGTCAACCCCGATCTTGTCTAACATCTCCCTCACGTCTTGCTGCGTGTGCGGTGTGTACTTCATGATTTTATCCTCTTTTTATCCGTAATTTTCAACTTTCAACTCTCAACCTTCAACTTTAATGCTTTAACTCATCGTAAGCCGCCTTATCCATCAACCCGTCCTCATACGCGGTAATCTCTACTTCTACCAAATATGCCGAAAAAGCGTCTTGATTGATAAGTTCGGGCGCGTCGGACAAAGCGTCGTTGACCGCGATCACCTTACCGCTGACGGGAGAAAAAACCTCCGAAACCGCCTTGACCGACTCGATATTTGCGAACGGCTTACCCGCTGTAATCTTGTCGCCGACGTTCGGCAGCTCGACAAATACGATATCGCCCATCTCGTGCGCCGCAAAGTCCGTAACTCCGACCTTGCCCGACCCGTCAACCCATTCGTGTGTTGCAGAAAATTTTAAATTGCTCATGTATATCTCTCCTCATATAATAATTTTATCGAATTTTTATAGATATCTATCTTGCTTTGTGAATTAGAGCGTTTCGCTCTCAAGTCGTTTAATAATAGCGGCAATCTCATCGGGCAGAGGTAGCAACGCTTTTAAACTTTCCGGCAATGTGTCATAATATGAATAAGTCGCAACGCCTATCGGTTTGTTCGTTGTTTTTAACGTGTATTCTACCTTTGTGCGATTTTTGCTTTTACAGATAATTATACCGATTGACGGGTTCTCGTCCGGTTGTTTCATTGTTTCATCAAGAGCTGTAAGATAGAACTGCATTTTGCCGGCATATTCGGGCTTAAATTCACCCGTTTTTAATTCAATTGCAACCAATGAGCGAAGTCTGCGGTGGAATAGTAACAAGTCGATATAATAATCATCATCGGCAACTTCAAGGTGATATTGATTGCCGATATAGCAGAAATCACCGCCCATTTCGGTTAGAAAGCCACGAACGTTTTTAATGATACCGTCCTCGAGTTCCCGCTCGCTGTGGTCGTCGCTCAGTTCTATAAAGTCAATGCTGTACTCGTCTTTTACAGCAAGTTTCGCTTGATGACGGTATTTTTCGGCAACGGTTTCGCTAAAGTTGGTTTGGTTGATCAGAAACTTCTCGAATGTCTTTTTCTCAATATTGTTAATGAGAACATTTTTTGACCAACCGAAACGCTTTGTCATTTTTATGTAGAACTCGCGCTCGTGCTTGTCCTTGCATTTTTCGAGAATTACATAGTTGTGTGTCCAACCGATTTCTTGTAGAATTGTCGGTATTTTTACAGAAGTTATTTGCCAATTCAATTCTGCCACCGGCGGTGGCAGAATTTCCACTTTGTTAGGTTGCCCCAATTCTGCCACCACCGGCGGCAGAATTGTGTTATTTGAATATTCTAAAAAGAAAGTGCGCATTCTCCACAGATTTCGTACCGAATAACCCTTTTCACCGGAAAACTCAATTTGAAGCTCCTTTGCCAAATCCTCGACAACGGAATCGCCCCAACCGTGTTCCGCTTGACGGCGGACTATCTCCTCGCCTATCTCCCAATACAACTGAATAAGCTCACTGTTGACGGCTCTTAATGCGGCTAATTGATGTCGACGGATAAGCTCTTTTACTTGTTTAACAAGCACGGAAAAAGCCTCTTCATCGGTAACGGCAATTTGTGTGTTTTTCTTCTTTGCCATATCAACCCCTTTTAACTCTTTTATAAAACGGCATAGCCGTAACCTCAACCCTCAACCGTTTTCCTCTGACGTCGACCGTCAGCTCGTCGGTTGCGGCGGATTTTTCGATGCGCGCCATTGCGATAGCTATGCCGAGAGTCGGCGACATTGTTCCCGACGTAATCTCTCCTATGACGGTTTCGCCGCTAAAGACCGCGCTGTGTTCACGCGCAATCCCCTTATCGATAAGCTTGATTCCGACGCGTCTATACCGCGGTTTTTTTTCGAGAAGCGCGGTTTTTCCGATAAATTCGGACTTGTGTTTTTTGATATAAGCGTCGAGTCCAAGCTCCGTTGCAAGGGTGGTTTCGTTCATCTCGTGACCGTAAAGGGGCATAGCGGATTCAAGCCTCAAGGTGTCCCTCGCGCCCAAACCGCAAAGCGACACGCCGTAACTTTCGGAACGCTTAAGTATTTCGTCAAATATCGGGACTATAAGGTCGTTTTCGGAATAGATTTCAAAGCCGTCCTCGCCCGTATAACCCGTCCGCGAAATCACGATCTTTTTTCCTTGAAATTCGGAAAAAATAAAGGTATAGAAGCCTTTCGGCAAGACGGGAAACAGCTCGCCCGTTAAGCTCTCCGCACACGGCCCTTGCACGGCTATCATCGACACTTTTTCGGAGAGGTCGGAAAAAACGCTGCCGTACGCGAGATGCGACAAAATCCAATCCCGATCTTTGTCGATATTCGACGCGTTGACGACGATATAGTACTTTTGCGCATTCACTTTATAGACCAAAAGGTCGTCTATCACGCCGCCCGCGTCATTGCACATCAGCGCGTAACGCACCTTGCCGTCGGGCATTTCCGAAAAATCATTGGTAAAAAGACGGTTGACCTCTTTTTCCGCACGCTCGCCCTCTAAAAGAAATTCGCCCATGTGCGAAACGTCAAAAATCCCTACTCCGCTCCGCACCGCACGGTGTTCTTGAAGAATACCGCCCGAAAATTGAACGGGCATAAGATACCCGCCGAATTCTACAAATTTACCGCCTAACCCGTTTAGTCTGTCGTATAATACCGTCTGTTTCATTTCTCCGAACTCCATACTCTTTTTTATCCTTGCTTTTCAACTTTCAACTCTCAACTTTCAACTTAAAAAACTATGTGTTTAATCGACTCCAACACCACCGCGGGTCTATCCTCCGCGTTCTTCAGCATTTCCCTTGTGGTATCGCCCGTCAAAACCAGCACGGAGCGCATTCCGAACGAATTTCCGAAACGGATATCGGTATAGAGCCGATCTCCTACCATTGCGATATTTTTAGGGTCTATACCGCCGAATTTTAAAAAGATACCGTCCGCGCACGCTTGATATGGCTTCCCGCAGATTGCGTCGGGGGTTCTCCCCGTCACGGCTGTTACAAGCGCGATAAACGAACCGACGTCGGGCATAGGCGAAATCGGATAGGGACAATTTTTATCCCCGTGTGTCGCGACAAAAACCGCGCCGCCGAAAATGTATCGGCAAAACTTGTTGAGCTTGTCATAGGTCGCCGTCGTGTCAAACGCAAGAACCGCAACTTCCGCGCCGTCCTCGACCACGTCTATCCCGTACGAAACAAAGTCGGCTTTTACCGCGTCGGTCGCAAGCAGATAGACTTTTTTTCCTTTTTGTTCGCGGAGTAAATATTCCGCGGTCGCTTGCGACGAGGTATAAAGCTCTCCGTCGTGTAAATCGATTCCCATTTTTTTGAGGTTCGACATATAGAGCGAGCGCGGCTTTGAGGAATTGTTAGTGAGATAGCAGACCTTTTTTCCCGCCGCCTTTATCCGCTCAATCGTATCGAGCGCGCCGTCTATCGGCTTGTCGCCGACGTAAACCGTCCCGTCTAAGTCAAAAAGAAAAAGCTCCGTATCCTTAAAATTTTCCATGTCTTTCAGTATACAAGATTTTCTCAAAAAAAGCAACCGTATCTTTTTGGTTTTTTTGTACTTTTAAAAATTTTGTAGTTTTTTGCTTGACAAAATCCCGTTCGGGTCTTATAATGATAGCGACAATTAAATATTTGCTGGGGGTGACGGGCGACCGTCTGAGATTAGACCCTTTGAACTTGATTGAGTTTGCACTCGCGAAAGGAAAGCTGTTTTAAGCGCGCAAAAAATGCTTTTTTGAGGTTCGAGAATTTTCTTGAGCTTTTTTATTTTCCCGAAAACTAAACCGCTTTTTCAAAGGCTTTATTCAATCCGAATCCCGTAAAATTTTTCCCCCGCAACAAAAAAAGGAGACGCCATGTTTGAAACCTTTGCAAAAATCCTCACTTGGGTAACCCTCGTACTGCTTGTCTTAGGACTTGTCGCGGGTATCCTCGTGAAAGCCAAAAAGCCTACCGCTTTCCCTTCATTTTTTAAATACGCCGTAGGTAGTGCGGTCGGCTATGCCGTTGCGCTCGGCGCGGTTTTATTCACCCTAAG
>JAITOQ010000041.1 GCA_031289865.1 Clostridiales bacterium | reverse complement strand
AAAACGGGCGCGTTCAAGCCCGCCCATATCGGGCAATTGCGGCTCTACTTGAAATGGCTTAATCAATTTGAAAGAAAGGACGGCGAGGAGGAACCAATCGGCATCATTCTTTGCCCCGAGGCGAATCGCCACACTATTGAGTTAATGGACATGGAAAAAGAGGGTATCGCGGTTGCGGAATACTGGACGAAACTCCCGCCGAAAGAACAATTTGAACACAAGATACAGGAAATTATGGAGGAAGCGCGTGAACGGTTAGAAAGGCGCAAAGTTATGGGCAAGAGTACGGGACAAAAGCAAATTCAATACTTTATAGAGCCGAATGACGACGACGAGGATTAACATAGGTAGTTCGCAGTGCAACATGAAAGAGAGGATTATATTAACTGATCTCGATAAATCGTTTTAGATTCTTCGCTTCGCCGGAATGACACCGGCAATGTGATGTTGCATTCGCAATGACACCGATTTACGGAAACGGGTAACTTTTTTTAAAAAATTTGCAAAACTTTCATAAAACCCCTTGACAAATCCATTTGATTCGTTTATAATTGCAATATCATGAACAAACTGTCAAACAAATTTTATTTTGCATACCGTTTCTTTTTTGGCTGGTTTTACTTTAGCCGCTTTTATCTATGCAAATAAACGTATGTTGACAGGGTTTTTTTTAAAGACACGGAGCTGCCGATATATGGCGGCTCTTTTTGTTTTTAGCAGCAAGCAATAGTTAAGCGACAGAAAGTAATAGGTAATAAGTAATAGGTTGTTTTAGGTAACAAGTAATAAGTAATAGGTAATAAGTGCGGATAATTAGAGATATAGGTTCGGAGAAATCGTTTTAGATTCTTCGCTTTTGTGGGACGATGTGGTCATCGTCCCCTACGGAATGACACCTACTTTAAAATCCGCAATTCTGCATTTTGCATTCTGCATTCTGCATTCTGCATTAAAAAAATCCTTACTTATTACCTATTACTTATTACTTGTTACCTAAAAAAGGCAGGTTTTAAAATGGAACTCAAAGAAAAGGCTTTCAAAAGCGTAAGCCGTAAAAATCACCCCGAAGACACGGTACTCGATATCGGCGGCGTCAAGGTCGGCGGGAACAATTTCACGCTGATTGCGGGGCCTTGTTCGGTCGAATCGGAGGAGCAAATCATCGGGATAGCACGCGCCGTCAAAGCGTCGGGTGCGCACATGCTGAGGGGGGGCGCGTTTAAGCCGCGTTCGTCGCCGTATGCGTTTCAAGGCTTAAAGGCTCTCGGTATGGATTACCTATCGGAGGCAAAGCGCGTCACGGGACTCCCGATAGTGACGGAAATCATGAATATCAACCATTTGAGCCTTTTTTCGGACGTGGATATTATTCAAGTCGGGGCGCGCAACATGCAAAACTTTGAGCTTCTTAAAGAACTTGGTAGGACGGACAAGCCGATTTTGTTGAAGCGCGGGCTTGCGAATACCTTGCAAGAGTTTTTGATGAGCGCGGAATACATCATGTCGGAGGGGAATTACCGCGTCATTCTATGCGAACGCGGAATCCGTACGTTTGAGGGGGTGACGAGGAATACCCTCGACCTCTCGTGCATTCCTATCATAAAAGAGGCGACCCACCTCCCTATCATCGTCGATCCCAGCCATTCGACGGGTATCGCAAAGCTTGTCGCGCCTATGTCGTACGCGAGCATGGCGGCGGGCGCGGACGGCTTGATTATAGAGGTGCACAACGATCCCGAAAACGCGCTCTGCGACGGCGACCAATCCATACTGCCTACGGAATTCGACGTAATTTCAAAAAAATTATCCGGAATGGCGGAACTGTTCGGGAAGGCAACGTGACGTTGCATCCATCATCGCAACGGACGAAGAATAGAAACGTTTTTCAGAAGCCCGTTCACCGATTTTTCAATGCAAAATGCAGAATGCAGAATGCAGAATTGAGGATAATTAAAGATGCAATTCAAAGAAATCGTTTTAGATTCTTCGCAAGCTCAGAATGACAACAACTATTTATTTGGATACGGGACGATGTGGTACGGAATGACACCTACTTTAAAATCCGCAATTCTGCATTCTGCATTTTGCATTCTGCATTAAAAAGATAGAGGAACATAAATGGAAATTATAAAAGTAAACGTCGGGCGCGGCTACAATGTGACTATCGGAGCGGGTGTGTCGAGCGGGTTCGGGCGGCTGATACGCGAAAGCGCGGAGGGCGCGAAAAAGCTTGCGCTTGTGACCGACGATATCGTCGACGGCTTGTATGCGGCGGCGACGGAAAAAAACTTGAGAGAGAGCGGCTTCGATGTCGTCAAATATGTCTTTTTAAACGGCGAAGCCTCCAAAAACACGACGGAATACGTCAAGATTTTGGAGTTTTTAGCGGCGAATAAGCTGTCGCGGACGGATTGTGTAGTCGCTCTCGGCGGCGGCGTCACGGGGGATATGGCGGGGTTTGCGGCGGCGACCTATCTCCGCGGAATACGCTATATACAGCTCCCGACAACCCTCCTTGCGGCGGTTGATTCGTCGGTCGGCGGCAAGACGGGGATAGACCTTTCGGTCGGAAAAAATCTCGCGGGGTGCTTTCATCAGCCTACCGCCGTGATATGCGACACGGATTTTTTTAAGACGCTTTCGGACGAGCTGCTCTCCGACGGGGACGGAGAGGTCGTCAAGCACGCGATTTTGGACGGGGGAAGGTTATTTAAATTGATTTCGGACGCGCCGATTTCCGCATATCGGACGGCTCTCGCCGAAAAGATTGCCGCCGAATCCGTCAGAATCAAAGCAAGCGTCGTTGAGCGCGACGAAAAGGAAGAAAATATCCGCAAATTTTTAAATCTCGGACACACGATAGGACATGCCGTCGAAACCCTTTCGGGCTATAAGCTGCGCCACGGCGCGTGCGTTGGGATAGGAATTCGCTATATTGCGGAATTATCCTATCGAAAAGGCTTTCTAAATCCCGCGGGATATGATAAAATAAAGAAGCTCCTCGACAGATGCGGCGCGGATACGGCTTGTCCCTTTACGGCGCATGAAATGACGGAGGTTATTTTACGCGACAAAAAGATAGGACGGGGAAAGCTCGCGTTCGTACTCGTACGGGATATAGGAGATTGCTTTTTGTACGAGGTGGAAACGGAAAAAGTCGGGGAGTTTCTAAATTGAAAGTTGAAAGTGGAAAGTTGAAAATTAAGGATATTGAGAGATACGATAAAGTCGGGGAGTTTCTAAATTGAAAGTTGAAAGTGGAAAGTTGAAAATTAAGGATATTGAGAGATACGATTCGGAGAAATCGTTTGAGATTCTTCGCAGGCTCAGAATGACACATGCTTTATTGTTCGGATTACGGGCGACCGATGGCGGTAGCTCCTACAAGAGAACGCCTACTTTAAAATCCGCAATTCTGCATTCTGCATTCTGCATTCTGCATTCTGCATTCTGCATTCTGCATTCTGCATTTTGCAATTCTGCATTAAATAAGCGAAGAATCTAAAACGTTAGCGAGGAAGTAATGGAGATAGCTTTAAAAAAATCCTTTTTAAAAGGGTCTATAGACGTACTCACCTCAAAGTCTGTTGCTCATAGGATTATGCTCTGTGCGGCGGCGGCGAACGGAGAGACGGTTATTTACGGGCTGAATAATTCCGCGGACGTAGAGGCGACAAGGAGATGCTTGATTGCGCTCGGCGCGGAGTTTACGGAGCAAACGGACGGCGGGTGCAGGGTCGTTCCTATCACGCAAAAGAGTATTGTAGGGGACGATGCCCTCATCGTCACGGACGACAAAAAAACACGCGCTCCCGTTAAACTCTATTGCGGAGAGAGCGGCTCGACACTTCGCTTTCTTATCCCGTATGCCGCCGCGCTCGGAATACCCGTCGAATTTTATATGGAGGGCAGACTGCCCGAACGCCCGAACGGCGAATTGTTGGACGTACTTGAAAAGCACGGTATAGAAACGCGTAAAAACGGCTCCGTACTCTCCGTTTCGGGGCGGCTGACGGCGGGAACGTATAGGATAGGGGGAAAGATCAGCTCACAGTTTACATCGGGACTTTTGATGGCTTTGCCGCTGGTGTCTGGGAAGAGCGTCGTCTTGACGGAGAGCGGCGCGGAGTCCGAGGGGTATGTGGATATAACGGAGGACGTCATAAGGAAATTTTCGGTAAACGAAAATAAGACCGACGGCAAAGAGACGTTTTATTCAAGGGTGAACAAGACGGAAACGGGCTACGAGATAGACGGCGGCGCGGCGTATGTTTCGCCGAAACGCATTACGGTAGAGGGCGATTGGTCAAATGCGGCGTTCTTTATAGTTGCGGGGGTCTTAAACGGGGATATAGTTCTCAAGGGATTAAATCCCGACTCAAAACAGCCCGACAGAGCCGCCGTCGATATTTTGAGGCGTATGGGCGGAAATATTTCTTTTACCGGCGATTTGCTCACGGTAAAAAAATCCGCTTTGGTCGGTACGGAGATAGATGCGCGGAATATTCCCGACCTCGTACCCGTGCTTGCGGTTGCGGCGGGGGTCGCAAAGGGCAGAACGGTATTTCGGAACGCGGGCAGATTGAGATTAAAGGAGAGCGACCGCTTAGAGGCGGTGAGAGGACTTTTAACGGCTTGCGGCGGGCGGGCGAGAATTGAGGGAGACAGCCTTATTATAGACGGTATAGAAGCGTATTTAGGCGGTACGGCGGACAGCCTAAACGACCACAGAATAGCCATGTCGGCGGCGGTACTCTCTTGCGCGTCAAACGGTATAGTGACGGTACGCGGCGCGGAAGCGGTGAATAAGTCGTATCCGGACTTCTTTAGAGATTTGGGCAAAATGCAGAATGCTTTTTAAATGCAGAATGCAAAATGCAGAATGCAGAATGGCGGATAAAAAGAAAAATCGGTGTCATTCTGAGCAAAGCGAAGAATCTAAAACGTCGGTTGTACGAGATCTAAAATATATTTTTAAAATCCGCAATTCTGCATTTTGCATTCTGCATTCTGCATTAAAAAACATCGTCCCGAAAAAGTGAGGAAAACCATGTCATCATCGATAGGAAAAAATTACACGGTAGACGTATTCGGGGAGTCGCATTCGGCGGCGATCGGAGTAGTGATCGGGGGGGTTCCCGCGGGGACGGAGATTGACCGAGGGCGCATAAACGCGTTTCTTGAGCGCAGACGTCCGAGCGCGGGCGTTCATTCGACTGCGCGCCGCGAAACCGACGAGATAGAGATTCTTTCCGGTGTCTTAGACGGGCGTGCGACGGGTGCGCCGCTTGCGGCGATTATTCGTAACGCGGATACGCGGTCGAGTGATTACGGGCTATTAAAAAGCGTTATGCGCCCCTCTCATTCCGACTATGCCGCGAGCGTGAAGTACGGCGGTTACAACGACTACAGAGGCGGGGGACAGTTTTCGGGGAGGCTGACCGCGCCGCTCTGTATAGCGGGAAGTATCGCCCTCGATTTACTCCAAAAGCGCGGTATAGAGGTCACTGCATACCTCGCGGCTATCGGTTCGGTACACGCGCCATCCTATAAAGAATACGGCGCAAAGGTCGCGGATATTTTGACCGAAACAAAACGGGAGGAGCTTCGCTTGTCGGCGTTGCCGTTCCTCGACGCGTCGTATACAAAAGCCGCGGAGGACGAAATAAAAGCGGCGCGGAGCGCGGGAGATTCGGTCGGCGGGATAATAGAATGTGTGGTCACGGGACTTCCCGTCGGGGTCGGCGAACCGCTCTACGACAGTCTCGAGGGGGTACTCTCAAAGGTTTTGTTTTCGATACCCGCGGTCAAGGGCGTGGAATTCGGGAGCGGTTTTAATATAGCGGAAATGCGCGGAAGTGTAGCGAACGACCGAATGTATTTTGAGAGCGGCGCGGTCAAAACGCGGACAAATCACAACGGCGGTATCACGGGCGGCATTTCAAACGGTATGCCCGTGACATTCCGCGTCGCGGTCAAGCCCGTTCCGTCTATAGCGATAGAGCAAGACACCGTGGATATTGCGGCAAAAAAGGATACCAAATTAGCTATCGGAGGGCGGCATGACGCGTGTATAGCACCGAGGGCAGTGCCCGTTATAGAGGCGGCTGCCGCTTGTGTTTTATATGACCTCATGTAAAAACACAAGCGCGTTTAAAATCCGCTTTGGACATGATAAAAACACGGGTGTGTTTTAAATCGACCCGAAGAGGGTGTCACTTTTTGGAGCCGCCAAAAAGT
>JAITOQ010000258.1 GCA_031289865.1 Clostridiales bacterium | reverse complement strand
GTCCCCTACAATTTGATTCGGGTGCGGGACGATGAGGCATCGTCCCCTACAATCGGATACGGGACGATGAGGGCATCGTCCCCCACAAGAGAATTGTTTTACTTATTCGCCAAGTGTTTATAGCTTTCCAGACGTTTTGCGGCGTCTTGTTCGTTTTTGTCAAAGAGCGCTTTGGCGACGTCGGGATTGATTTTGGCGAGGGAGCTGTAGCGGATTTCGCTACCGATGAAGTCTTGATAGCTTTCGGTAGGGTCTTTGCTGTCGAGCGAAAACGGATTTTTGCCCTCGTCGGCGAGCGTCGGGTTGTAGCGGAAGAGATTCCAATAACCCGACTCGACCGCACGTTTCATCTCGACTTGAGATTTGCTCATATTGATACCTTGATTGATACAAGGCGAATACGCGATGATGAGGGACGGTCCGTGATAGCTCTCCGCCTCCGTTATGGCTTTGATGAGCTGGGTAGGACTTGCGCCCATAGAGACTTGAGCGACATAGACGTAGCCGTAGCTCATAGCCATCATACCGAGATCTTTTTTCTTTGTGCGCTTGCCGGAGGCGGCAAATTTTGCGATAGAACCCGTCGGTGTGGATTTGCTGGCTTGACCGCCCGTGTTGGAATAGACCTCCGTGTCGAGAACGAGTACGTTGACGTCCTCACCCAACGAGAGAACGTGGTCGAGACCGCCGTAACCGATATCGTATGCCCAACCGTCCCCGCCGATGATCCAAATGGATTTTTTGACGAGACAGTCTTTTTCCTTATAGATTTCCTTTTGAATCGCGTCCGTATCGCCGCCGCAATCCTTGTTGCTTTCGATGATTTTTAAGAGGTTTTCGCTTGCGGCTTTACTCTTTTCCGCATCGTCGCGACCGTCGAGCCAATCTTGACACGCTTGCGCGCTTTTATTGACGTCGAGAAGCTCCGGATTGCGGCTGCCTTCGAGCCAATCTTGACAAGCGTCCTCCGCGTAATCGCTGTATTTGGCTTTGAGTTCGGTGATGAGGGCAGCGAGGCGGTCGCGTCTTTGAGCGTAGGCGAGGTGATATCCGAATCCGTATTCCGCATTGTCCTCAAAGAGGCTGTTTGCCCACGCGGGACCGTGTCCCTTGTCGTTGACTGTGTAAGGGCAGGTCGGAGCGGAGCCGCCGTAGATAGAGGAACAGCCCGTCGCATTCGCGACGACCATTCTGTCGCCGAATAACTGTGTGATGAGCTTGACATAAGGCGTCTCGCCGCAACCCGCGCACGCTCCCGAAAATTCAAAGAGCGGTTTGGAGAATTGACTGCCTTTTACGGTGTCTTTCTTAAATTCCGCGGTGGTTTCGGGGAGAGCGGCAAAGTAGTTCCAATTATCGTTTTCTTTAGGGGCTTCTTCGAGGATAGGCTTCATGACGAGGGCTTTATTTTTTGCGGGGCAAGTGTTTGCGCAGTTGCCGCAGCCCGTGCAGTCGTAAGGCGAAACCTGAATGCGGTACTCGTAGCCCTTTATGCCCGTAGCGGGCTTTGTGACGAACGTGTCGGGCTTTCCGACAAGCTCGTCGGGGGTCTTGAGGACGGGGCGAATCGCCGCGTGAGGGCAAACAAAGGCGCATTGATTACATTGAATACAGTTTTCTGTAATCCACTCCGGTACGTTGACCGCGATACCGCGTTTTTCGTATTGAGTGGTAGAGGTAGGGACGCTTCCGTCCGCATTGAATGCGGAGACGGGGAGCTCGTCGCCTTTTTGCTCGATGATAGGCTTGACTATCGTATTAAAGTATTCTGTAGCCGGGATAGCGACGGGTTCCGCGCCCGTCTTTACGGTCGCCCACGCCGTAGGGTACTTGACCTCTTCGATACCCGCGACGGCATTGTCTATAGCGGCGTTATTCATGTTTACGACCGCATCGCCCTTTTTGCCGTAGGACTTTTTGATAGCGTCCTTCATATACTTTTCTGCTTCCGCATAAGGAATTACGCCCGAAAGGTAAAAGAAAGCCGCTTGCATGATAGTATTGACCCTACCGCCGAGTCCCAAGCTTGCCGCGATTTTTTGCGCGTCGATGGTATAAAACTTGAGTTTCTTTTTGGCGATGAGTCTTTTCATCGAGGCGGGGAGGTTTGCGTCCATATCCGTAGAAGCAACCGTCGAGTTTAGGAGGAAGATACCGCCGTCTTTAGCGTCTGAGAGCATATCGTATCTCGTGACGTATGACGGATTGTGGCAAGCGATAAAGTCCGCATGGTCGATTAGGTAAGAGCTTCTGATCGGTTTGTCGCCGAAACGGAGGTGGGAGATAGTGATCCCGCCGCTTTTTTTGCTGTCGTAGACAAAGTAGCCTTGCGCATATTTTTCGGTGTGGTCGCCGATGATTTTGATACTGTTTTTGTTTGCGCCGACGGTGCCGTCCGAACCCAAGCCGTAAACCTTACAGCTTATTGCGCCCTTTGGCGCCGCGTCGATACTCTCCGTGACCTTGAGCGAGGTGAAAGTCACATCGTCCTCTATCCCCACCGTAAAGTGGTTTTTAGGGGCTTTCGCGCTCATATTTTTGTAGATCGAATTGATCATGGACGGATTGAATTCCTTGCTTCCGAGACCGTATCTGCCCGTTAGGACGGGGAGATTGACGTTTTGTTCTTTAAAGGACGCGACGACGTCGAGGTAGAGCGGTTCTCCGAGCGACCCCGGCTCTTTTGTACGGTCGAGGACGGTGACGATCTTTGCGGTTTTCGGGAGAGATTTAACAAAATCCTTTGCCGCAAACGGTCTGTAGAGGCGTACCTTGACGATACCGACCTTTTCGCCCTTAGCGGTCAAATAGTCTACCGTCTCTTCGCAAGCCTCCGCACCGCTTCCCATGAGGATTATGACGCGTTCCGCATCGGGCGCGCCGTAATAATCATAGAGATTGTAGCGGCGTCCCGTGAGCGCGAACACCTTGTCCATCATGGTCTTTGTGATAGCGGGTACGGCGTCGTAATATTTGTTTGCCGCTTCTCTGTTTTGGAAATAGATATCGGGATTTTGCGCCGTACCCTTTTGGATAGGGTGTTCGGGGTTTAGAGAACGGCTCTTAAAGTCGTCGATATCGGAATAGTCGACGAGGGTTTTTAGCTCCTCATAATCGATAACCTCGATTTTTGAGACCTCATGGCTTGTACGGAACCCGTCAAAGAAGTGTACGAAAGGCACCTTTGACTTGAGGGTGGCGAGGTGAGACACGAGCGCGAGATCCATTGCCTCTTGTACCGAGTTTGACGCGAGCATGGCAAAGCCCGTCTGACGGCAAGCCATGACGTCCGCATGGTCTCCGAATATCGAGAGCGCATGAGCCGCGAGGGCGCGTGCGCTGACATGGAATACGCAAGGTAAGAGTTCGCCCGAAATTTTGTACATGTTCGGGATCATAAGGAGAAGTCCTTGACTTGCCGTAAAGGTAGTCGTGAGCGCGCCCGCGCTCAACGCGCCGTGTACCGCGCCCGCCGCGCCCGCCTCCGATTGAAGCTCCGCAAGCTTAAGCGGTGAACCGAAAAGGTTTTTTCTGTTTTGCGCCGCCCATTCGTCCGCGCTTTCCGCCATCGGCGACGACGGTGTGATCGGATAGATCGCGGCAACCTCGCTAAAAGCGTAGGCGACGTGCGATGCGGCGGTGTTACCGTCGATTGTCATTTTTTTACTCATGAAATGTCCTCCGTGATTTTTTTCTATTTCAATTTTATTTTAATCTGAATTTGTGAATGCAAAATGCAAATAAGGTTTCTTTACAGAATTCTGCATTTTGATTGAGTAGCGGATTTCTCCGAACTTAAAAAGTCGATGCCATTCCGAGCTTGCGAAGAATCTAAAACGATTTCTCCGAATTGCGCCGTGTTTTCAAAAAAACACCAACAATTATTATAACCAATCGTTCCGTGTTTGGCAAGCAAAACAAAGGCAAATACGAAAATTTTCACAAAAAATTGTTTATTTTTTCACAAGCAACTTGGTTTAATGAAAAACGCATAATGCAAAATTGCGGATTAAAAGAAAAGTCGGTGTCATTCTGAGCTTGCGAAGAATCTCAAACGGAAGCGTGACGCTTCACTCCGGATGCAACGTCGTGTTGCCGTTTTTTGTCATAAAAAGGAAAAAAACTCAAAAAATTTTGCATTTAGTGTCTAAAAATAGTTGACAAGTTCACAATGCAATGATATACTGTGTCAAACAAAAAATAGAGTGTCAGTACAGAAAATGATAACATCAAGCAAACGAAAAAAGACACCGTAAGGAACACAAAACAAAACTACACCGACAATGCAAAACAATGTAAATAAAAAACCGCGGAGGTAATTTTTATGGAATGCAAATAAAAAAAACCACGGAGGAAATTTTTATGAAAGGTAGTAC
>JAITOQ010000209.1 GCA_031289865.1 Clostridiales bacterium | reverse complement strand
CGCCAACCGCCTTGATCGTAATACGCTTGAGGACGGTACCAGTTGGTGATAATCCAATTTATATGCTTTAACTCGCCCATCGCGCCGCTGTCGATTAGCTCCTTAGCCTTTTTGTACAGCGGATTTGTGCGCTGATTGTACATGATACCGAATACCAGATTCGGTTTTGATGCGGCAAGCGCGTTTAATTCCCTCACATCTTTTGTATAAACTCCCGCGGGCTTTTCAATCAAGACGTGCTTTCCCGCCAAAAGCGCGTCGCGCCCCAACGTCGGATGAAAATAGTGCGGAGTCGCGACGACAACCGCGTCCACCTCATCGCATGCCAAAAGTTCTTGTGCGGATTCAAAGACTCTTACGCCCGCGAGATTCTCTTTAGCCCAAAGCCTACGCTCATCCGAAATGTCGCAAACCGCCGTAAGCGTCGCATTTTTGTCTAAGCCCTTTAAGAGTTTTTTTGCATGCGTCGAACCCATTTTGCCGATACCGATAATGCCGTAACGTACTTTTTTATTATCCATGATATATCTCCTTTTGTTTTTTTGATAAGAATGCCGCAAAGAGCAAGTGTCATTCTGAGCGAAGCGAAGAATCTAAAATGATTTCTCCGAATTGCCTCTAATCGTATCCGATTTTTTTTATTGTGATTATACGACTGACGTTTTAGATTCTTCGCTTCGCTCAGAATGACACCAATTTTTTTTATTATGATTATACGGCTGACGTTTTATATTCTTCGCTTCGCTCAGAATGACACCGATTTTCAATTTTCCACTTCCTTAATGATTTTCACGAGATTCTGATATTGAATTACAAACAACTCCTCTCTACTCGGACGCTCAAAGGTTTTTACTCCGATTTCCTTGTCGATTCGGCGGTATAGACCCGCGGTTTTTGTCAAGTTTAAAAACGGGATAAGGTAAAACGGAAGCTTTAAAAACGAGTATTTAAAGGTATGCGGCTCTAAGGTCAAAAAGCCGTCGTAACCCATTTTTGCGAGGTCGGCGAGGATATCGCGGATTCGCCCTTGCCCCATACCCAGAGGGACTTCGACTCCGTTTTCGCAGTCCTTCATGTGGTAGTAGGCGGTGTGTTCCTTAGTCGCCTCATAAGCCGCCCACGGGTCGACCCCGCATTGGATATAGTTTGACGCGTCGTAACAAAGCTTAAGTTTCGGGTGATTCACCGCGTGATAGAGCGCAAGTGCGCGTGCGGGCGTATCGCCGAAAATCTTTTTTTCGTTCTCGTGCAATACCGTGATACCCGTCCCCTCAACCGCCCTTAAAAAGCCCCCGAATTTTTCAAAAACTCTCTCCTTGACCGCATCGTAATCGGCGTTTTTGCCGACAAAAAACGAAAAACAACGAATGTATTCACAGTCCGCAAGCGCGGCAATTTCGGCTAAGGTCTTTAGCTTTTCTATCTGCCCGTTAAACGCCGCGTCGTCGTCGAGCGGAATTTTGCCGATAGGCGAACCGATAGACGAAAAGCGAATGTCCTCGCCCTTTAAGACCGGCAAAATGTCGCGCTTGAATTCCTCGACGGAAAACGCGGAAATGTTTTTGCCGTTGATCTTTCGCGGGCAAAGATAGCTCTCGCCAAGGGTCTTAATCAACCGAATTTGCGCACTGAGATCCTCTGTCGCCTCGTCGTAAAAACCTGAGATTTTAAACATTAACTTGCTCCTTTTTTATTTTATCTTTCAAAAGCTTTTCATACAATCCGCCGTCAATCGGCAAACCGACCGCCTCCCCCGTCCATGCGGAGAGGTAGATACCGTTGATGAGCGACAGAGCGCGGATTCCCTCCTCGGCGGGCGAAATAAGCGGCTCACCTTGTAGGATATGCCGTGTAAAATTTTTGACTATCCGTAGCTGCTGCCCGAATATTAGGTCGGAAATGCGGCGCGGCCCGTAGCGGTAGACGCGTTTATGCTTTTTTGCCGAACCGTAGCCCTTTACCGTATCGCGGTTGACGTCGGGTTCGGACTTATCCCAAAAATAATGCGTCAACTTTGTTTCTCCTATGACGAGACGCCCCTTGTCGCCCGCAATCTCTAAACGGTTCACTCCGTTTAATTCGTGCGCGGACGCGGAAAATGTGCATTTTGCTCCGTTTTTGTACTCAAATATCGCCGTCACTGCGTTTTCGGTCGTGATCTTTCGTCCGACGGTCGCCGCTCTCGCAAAAATTTTATCGGGCATTCCGACAAGCCATTGTAAAATATCTAATTGATGCACGCATTGATTGATCAATATGCCGCCGCCCTCGCCCGACCACGTTCCGCGCCAACCGCCTTGATCGTAATACGCTTGCGACCGATACCACCCCGTGACGACAAAATTTACCCGCCGTATCTCCCCGACCGCGCCCCCGTCCAACAGCTTTTTTGCCGCACAGTAGACGGGATTTGTGCGCTGATTGTACATTACGGCGACGGCGGTTTGAGGATTTTTTTTCGTCGCGAGCTTGCTTTCTTTTAAAAACCTATTAAAGCCCTCCGCTTCCGCAGTCGTGACGCTCACGGGCTTTTCGATGAGGATGTGTATTCCGCGTTCCGCAAAAAAGCGCGCTATCGTGAGGTGAGCGTAATGCGGTACGGCAATAATCACCGCGTCCGGCTTTACGCGCTCCGTCATCTCCTCATACAACGCAAAAGTCGGGACTTTTCCTTCCCAACGCGCTTGCGCCTCCTCCGATAGATCGACGACTGCGGAAAGCTCCGCGCCCTTTACCCGTCCGCGCAGTAAATGCGCGGCGTGGACGCTCCCCATTCTCCCGACGCCGACGACGGCGAACTTTAATTTGTCCATTTACACCACCAATTTTTTAAGTAATAGTTATTTTTAATGCGGAATGCAGAATGCAGAATGCAGAATGCAGAATTGCGGACTTCAATAAATAGGTGTCATTCTGAGCTTGCGAAGAATCTAAAACGATAGCTATAAAATAGCCAACGCAATAAATACGGATATAGGAGATATTATTCAGAGAAATCGTTTGAGATTCTTCGCTCCGCTCAGAATGACACGGGCTGTCTTGCGTTTCAGAAAAACACCCACTTTTTATCAGCAATTTTGCATTTTGCATTCTGCATTTTGCATTTTGCATTCTGCATTCCGCAATTCTGCATTCTGCATTTTGCATTTTGTATTAAATCTAAACTCCCGAATATGCTTGAAATCCACCGTCGATAGGAAAGACCACTCCCGTCACAAAGCCGCTCTCCTTGTCGTCGGTCAAGAGGCGCACCGCGCCTAACAGCTCTTCGGGTTTTCCGAACCGCTTCATAGGAGTATTCCTAAGGATTTTTTCGGAGCGTTCGGTCAGACTGCCGTCGGCGTTATATAGGAGGGTTTTGTTTTGATTGGTTGCAAAAAAACCGGGCGCAATCGCGTTGACGCGGATTTTTGCCGTTGAAAAATAGACGGCAAGCCATTCGGTAAAATTTGAAACGGCAGCCTTTGCCGCGGAATATGCGGGGATCTTTGTGAGGGGCGTAAACGCGTTCATGGACGAAATATTCAGAATATTGCCGCCGCCGCGCTTCGCCATAGGTGCGGCAAAGACCTGCGTCGTCAAAAACGCGCCCAAAAAATTCAGATTAAACACAAAATTTACGCCTTGCTCCGTGAGGTCAAAAAAACTCTTGACGCTCCCGTCGTTTTTTAGGTCAAAAAACTCCTCGCCCGTCGTCGCCGCCGCATTATTGCCGCCCGCGCCGTTCACAAGAATGTCGCACACGCCGAAATCACGCTCGATTTGCGACCGCGCATTCTCCAAGCTCGCTTTGTCCAAAACGTTCGCCGCGTAACCCTTGACCGTTCCGCTTTTTGAAAGCCGCTCCTCAAGAACCTTTAACGCGTTTTCGTTTATATCCAAAACCGCGACTTTTGCGCCGCGTACGGCAAAATCTTCGGCTATGACGCTGCATAACACCCCCGCCGCTCCCGTGATAACTACAACCTTTTCTTTCATACTGCTCCTTTTTTATTTTGATAATAGAGGTCGCGAGACAAAATTTTTGAAAAATTTTTTTTTCGCGCTCTTTTCAAAAATTTTAGTAATTTTTAATTTTTTTACTTACTATCATTGTAACCGAACGCAAAAAGTCGGTGTCATTCTGAGCTTGCGAAGAATCTCAAACGGTCGCTGTTAGCCAAAACAATAAATACGGATTATAAGAGGTGCAATTCGGAGAAATCGTTTTAGATTCTTCGCTGCGCTCAGAATGACACCTACTTTTTTTGTTATCCGCAATTCTGCATTCTGCATTACCGAAATTTTCAACTTTCAACTTTCAACTTTTCATCTGCATTACCGAAATTTTCAACTTTCAATTTTCAACTTTTCCACAGCTTCAACAAGCCCCGCGATATAACACGCTCCCAAGGCGCGGTCAAAAAGCCCGTATCCGTATCTGCCCGTCTCGCCCCAAATCATTCTGCCGTGGTCGGGACGTATATAGCCGTCAAAGCCGTTCTCTTTAAGGGTCTTTAAGACGCCGTACATGTCGATATCTCCGCATGCGGAGGGGTGAGCGGTCTCCGAAAAGTCGCGTTCATTCGATCGCTTTATATTCCGTAAATGGACAAAACCGATCCTACCACGCGCCGTCTTTATGATTTCCGTCAAATCGTTTTCTTTCGCCGCGCCGAGTGAACCCGTACAGAGCGTAATACCGTTTGACGGGCTGTCGACAAGCCCCAGCAAACGTTCTATATTTGCGCGGTTGGTGACGATACGCGGCAAGCCGAATATTCCCCACGGCGGATCGTCGGGGTGAATCGCCATCTTTATACCGACGCTTTCCGCAACGGGAATGATTTCCTTTAAAAAATTCTCTAAGTTTTTCCAAAGGGCTTCCTCGTCCACGGCTTTGTACTCGTTGAGTAATTCCTTTAGCCCCTCCCTCGTATAGCTTGCGTCCCACCCCGGTAGGGACAGTTCGGAGATCAACGGATTCATTTTGAGAACCGCGTCGTGAGAATACGCCAAAGCGTTTGAGCCGTCCGCAAGCGGCGCGCTAAGCTCGCTCCGAAGCCAATCAAATACGGGCATAAAATTGTAACATATACACTTGACTCCGTATTCGGCTAAATTACGGATATTCGTCTTGTAATTTTCGGTATAGAGCTTCGCGTTCGGTCGTCCCGATTTTATGTCCTCGTGTACGGGGACGCTCTCGACGACCTCAAATTCTAACCCGTTTTTGTGACATGCGTCCGACAGCTTTTTTATACTTTCCTTTGACCAAACCGCTCCTGCGGGGACGTCGTAAATTGCCGAAACCACCCCGCTCACCACGGGGATTTGACGGATTTTTTCCAACGTCACACGGTCGTTTTCGCCGTACCATCTAAAGGTGATTTTCATTTTCCCTCCAATAACCGTTTTGTGTTAAAATACGAAAGCTTTTTTGCAGTTTCAATCAACACGCTTTCGTTCTCCTCTCCGAATCGTGAAAGAAACTCCGATAGTATCATTCTGAAATAGTCGTGCCGCGTATAAGAAAGAAAACTGCGGCTGTCCGTCAGCATTCCGACGACGCTCTCTATATGCGACAGCTCGCTCATGCGCTCAAGATACGTCACTATCCCGTTTTTGTGGTCGTTAAACCACCACGGGACGCCGACCGTCACGCCGCGAAACGCGCCCGCAAGGGTGATGAGCGGATAATAGTCGGAGGGGTTCAGCGTATAGACGATGAGCCTCGGCAAGTCGCCGCCCTTTTCGGCACGGTTAAACATATCCTTTAAGGCGTTTGAGGAAAAGGATGTCCCGACCGTATCATAGCCCGTATCCGCGCCGACGCGCAAAAACTCTTTTTCGTTTGCGTTTCGGATTACGTTTAAATGCAGCTGCACCGTAAACCCGTGTTCCGCGCATTTTGTGAGCCACCACGCATAAAGATATCCCGTGTAGCTCTCTCTATCGAGTTCCGAAATAGTATCGCCGACCTTGATACGCTCAAAGGTTTTTTTTGCGTCCTCTAATGTCGAAGCGATTTTGGGAAAGCCCTCTATACCGATATCGGCAAAGCGTGCGCCCGCCGATTTAAAGTCGGACATTCGCCGCTCTATAGCGCGGAGAAAATCCGAAAAATCGAGGATTTCTATCGCGCTCGCCTTTGAAAGTTTGATTAAATATTCCTTAAATTCCGCGCCCGTCCCAAACAGCCTATCCGCTCTAAAGGTCGGCGCAACCGCGGTTTTAAAACCTTCTTCGGCAATTTTTTGATGATAAATCAAGCTGTCCGACGGGTCGTCGGTCGTCGCAATATATTCGACGTGCGACGCGGCTATAAGTTTTTTCGGAGAAAGGCGTTTTTTTAAAATAACCGCGTTTGCCTTGTCCCAAATCGCGTCCGCGTTTTCGCCCGAAAGCGGAATATCGCATTCAAAATACTTTTCAAGCTCAAGGCTCGCCCAATCGCGCAAGGGATTCCCGAACGCGTTACCTACACAAGCGGCAAACGCACAAAATTTGTCGTGCCATGACGCGCTCCCCGTGATTAAGTCCTCGTCTATCCCCGCGCTCCGCATAAGCCGCCATTTGTAGTGATCGCCCGCAAGCCACATCCGACCGATATTGTCAAAGGGCTTGTCCTCGAATATTTCACGCGGACTTAAATGGCAGTGATAGTCGAGTATCGGAAGCTCTGCTACCGCCGCATATATCCGCTCCGCAAACGGTGTTTTTAAGATTTTGCGCCGAACCGTCATCGTTTTATCCTCCCGCTTCCGTCGCCGCTCATCAATTCTTCGACCTCCGAAACCGTCGCGGAATTAAAATCGCCCGCAACGGAATGCTTAAGACAAGACGCCGCGACCGCAAAATCAACCGCGTACTGAAAATCCTTGCGGTATAGAACCGAATAAATCAGCCCCGCCGAAAAGCTGTCGCCGCCGCCGATACGGTCAACCACCCGTATCGTGTACTCCTTGGACCGATAGCATTTACCGTCCGCGACCAAAATCCCCGACCAATCGTTCACGTCCGCGGAACGGCTGCCGCGCAGAGTAAAAGCTACTATCTTGAGGTTTTTAAATATATCGCAAAGCGTCCCCGCAAGCCGTGCATAGCCGCCCGCGTCCAACGTCCCGCCCGTAATATCCGCACCCTCCGCTTCCAAACCAAAAACGCTTTTGCATTCCTCCTCGTTGGAAATCAAAACGTCGGATAGGCTCACAAGCTCTGTCATCACCGCCCGCGCACGCTCGACGCTCCAAAGATTTTTGCGGAAATTTAAGTCGCAAGACACCGTGATACCGCGTTTTTTAGCTTCAAAGAGTATCTTTTTTAGGGTGAAAAGCACAGTATCGGAGAGCGCGGGCGTAATTCCCGAAAAATGAAACCACTCTACCCCGTCTAACAGCCGCGCAACGTCTATATCGCCCTCAAAAAGTGTGTTTATACTCGCGCCCTTTCGGTCGTAAATAATTCGGCTCGGTCGTTGGGACACTCCTTTTTCACAAAAATAAATGCCCATGCGGTCACCGCCGCGCAAGATAAAATCGACGTTTACGCCGCGGCTTTTCAAGTCGCGGACGCATGCGTCGGCAAGCGCGTTTTCGGGCAGCTTTGTAAAAAACACGGCGTCCGTTCCAAAGCCCGCAAGCGAAACGGCGGCGTTTGCCTCCGCTCCCCCAAAGTACAATTCAAAGTCTTTCGCGTCCGAAAACCGCTTGTATTCGGGCGGCTGAAGGCGCATCATAATTTCACCGAAGGTTAAAATCTTTTTCATGTCTATTCCTTATTTATTCCTTAGCTGTTCCTCGTTCGTTACTTAGCCGATAGAGGCAACCTTATTCACCCATTTTTTGATATCGGCATTCGGCGCAGTCAAGTTTGACCCCGCTCCGACCGCCGCCGCACCCGCTTTAAACCAATCTATGAGATTGTTTTCGTCCACTCCTCCCGTCACCATAAACCTCACGTTCGGAAACGGTCCTTTTAAAGCTTTTAAGAGGTTTAAATCCCCCGGAAACAGCTTGACAAAATCCGCGCCGTATTCGAGGACGGAGAGAAGCTCGCCCGCCGTTGCAATCCCCGGAATAACGGGGACGGAATAGCGGTTGCAAAGCCCGATAACCGCGGTACAAGGAGCCGGACTCACGACAAATTGCGCGCCGAAAAGGATAGCGATACGCGCCGTTTCCGCGTCAAGCACCGTCCCCGCGCCGACCAAAATCTCCGTACCGCGATAGCGTTCACACAGCGTCTTTAGGATATCTTGTGCGTCTGGCACCGTAAATGTCAGTTCTAAAAGCTTCACCCCGCCCGACACAAGCCGTTCGGCGGCGGCAAGAGCCTCTGCCGCACTTTTTCCGCGAATCACGGCGACTAATTTATACCTCTCTATCGCTTGAAAAACCTCTTGTTTTTTCATTTGGCACTCCTTTTTTTGTAAGTTGAAAATTGAAAGTTGAAAGTTGAAAATTGCGGTATCGCTTTGCTCCGATAAAAAAGCAAGTGTCATTCTGAACGAAGTGAAGAATCCAAAACGATTTCTCCGAATTACCCCTAATCGGATTCCAAATTTATGTTTTAGACGTCATACTGCCGACATTTTAGATTCGCCGCTTCTTCGCTCGAAATGACAACGGCTTTTTATCCTCAACTTTCAACTCTCAATTTTCAACTTTCAATTTGAAAAACCTTATCTTTAATTATAGATTTTATCTCAAAATATTGCAATGCTAATTTCGGAATACAATATGGACAAAATAGATATTTTGTGTTATAATAATGGCGGCTAAAGCAATCTTTAAGGAGTACCGCCCTATGTCCACACTATCATATATCGGAAAACAAGCAAAATCACGCCTTATTCCCTCGCACCGTCACACGGATTGGGAGCTTATCTACTGTACGCACGGAAACGGGGTAATCCGTTTTTCGGACGGAACGGACTTTTTTTATCTTCGCGGCGACATTTTGGTGATACCGCCCGAAGTCGTGCATTCCAACAGCTCCGAAAGCGGCTTCAAAAACATTCACGTCAATATTTCCGATTGGGTATCTCCGCAAAAGTCCTTTTTTAGGCTCCCCGACACAAACAACACCATCGGACAGCTGCTGCACCAGCTCATTTTGGCGTACGCGTCGGAGATGAAAAACAAAAACGCGATCGTTCAAAACTACGTCGATCTAATTTTAAATCTCATCACGGGAATGCTCAACGCGGATCACTGCTCCGAATATGTGGAACTCCTCAAAAACAAGCTCTTAGAGAGCTTCGGCGACGAGGACTTTGACATAGGCGCGTACATGCGCACCCTCCCCCTATCCGCGGAATATCTAAGGAAACTCTTTATCAAAGAAACGGGAATTTCGCCCCTCCAATTTCTGACCAAAATTCGCCTCGACAATGCAAAAAAACTTCTCGCGGCAATCTCGACGAACCGCCTAAAAATCAAGGAAATCGCCTACATGAGCGGCTTTCCCGACGCGCTCTACTTCTCACGTCTCTTTAAAAAACACTTCGGAAAAAATCCGAGCGAGCATTCGCTTGTTTAATGCGGAATACATATCTGAATGCAAAATGCAAAATGCAAAATGCAGAATGCAGAATGCAGAATGCAGAATTGCGGATAAAAAGCAAGTGTCATTCTGAGCTTGCGAAGAATCTCAAACGATTTCCCCGAATTGCCATTACTCTTCATATCCTCACTTTTCAACTTTCAACTCTCAACTTTCAACTTTAAAAACGATATTCGTCGTAATATTATAAACCCCTCTCTCAATCAACCTCTCCAAAACCTCCCTATCGTCCACGGTATAGATCGACAATTTCAAACCGATCCGTGCCGCTTCAGCCAAAAAAGCGTCGTCGGCGAATATATACGGGATATTTATCCCAAGCAGACGCGGATTTTTGAAGCCGTCTAAATAAGCTTTGATTTTTTCAAGATTTCCCTTTTCTAACGGGAATTTTTTTTCGTAAAAATGCGTGTTTACAAACGCGCTCCCCGCGGTCAAGTCCGCCATTTCCTCGGGCGCGGCGGTTCCCGTAAAATATATGTATTCCGCCGCATTCATATCGCAAGCAAGCGACAACGCCTCTTTTACCGTTCCGCGCTCCTTTACGTCGCAA
>JAITOQ010000196.1 GCA_031289865.1 Clostridiales bacterium | reverse complement strand
GCAGCCGCAGTATTACCGGTTATTATGCCTATCATAGCGCCCGCTATTTTAACGGGGTATTATATTGTCTGTGCGCTTGGCGGCGGTCCCGCGGCGACAAAGATCGGGGCAGCGGTTTTAGACATGTATGTAGATACGCAAGGGAATTATCACGCCAAATTTGACTGCTGGCAGCAATATTTCGGATATATGGACTTGTATGACATCGTGTTTGATTTAACAACCTCGATGGATAAAGGAAAATTTCCGTTCGATGTAAACGGCGACGGTATTGACGATTATATCTTGTGGGCATGGAAAGGCGATTACCTCAATTTGGGTGCGGGCGCAGAGCTTGGGATTTACAAGCCTTGGACTTACGGCGACGGTATTTGGATGGTAGATAAGAGTCTTGCTATGACTATGACCCTAAAATTAGATTACAACGGTACTAATATCATCGATTGGCAGCCGACCGATAAGCAATGGTGGATAACGGGCTTTAACCCTAAATTTACCAACATAAAGGCGGACACATTAAAGGCTACATTTACAGTCACTTTTACCGATACGGCGATGCATAATGCGTTTAAAGATACGACTGCAAAAAAAGGTTATAAAGGGTGGACTTTTAATAGCTCAATGACACCTACTTATGTGTTATAGGGGGATGAAGAATGAAAAAAATCTTATTGTCATTGATATTGATTATGTCATTCACTGTTAGCATGTTTTTATTAAATAGTTGTTTTATAGACACTGATACAAGCATTGCCAAAGGAAAGCGAGATCAGTTAATAAGCGCTCTCCAAAACAAAGACCATGCCGCCATTAAAGCACTTTTCGCAAGCAATAAAATCGCCGATATTGAAAATTTTGATGAAAGCATTGATGCGTTGTTAGCTTATTATGAGGGTGATTATGTGTCGCAGACCGGAGGAGGACCGGCAACATTAAGCGGAAAGGATGGTCGGCTTGTTTACAAATATTATTTAATGTCAAACGATATTACTACTACGGTTAGTGTGTATCGCATAGCTATAAAATGGTACGTAACAGATACCGCTAATGCCGGTAATGTCGGGATATGGTCGCTATACATTTTAAACATGGAAGACAAAACGGAACAAGACCCCTCATATTGGGGTGACGGAGATAATTCGCTTGGAATTCATGTCACGGCACCACTGAATGGTGCGGAATAATTTGAACGAGGAAAAAATGAGAAAAATCGTATTGTCATTGGCACTGATTGTATCATTCATTACCAGTATGTTTTTATTAAATAGTTGTTTTATAGACACTGATACAAGCATTGCCAAAGGAAAGCGAGATCAGTTAATAAGTGCTCTTCAAAACAAAGACCATGCCGCCATTAAAGCACTTTTCGCAAGCAACAAAATCGCCGATATTGAAAATTTTGACGAAAGCATTGATGAGTTGTTAGCTTATTATGAGGGTGATTATGTATCTCAGACCGGAGGAGGACCGGCAACATTAAGTGGAAAGGATGGTCGGCTTGTTTATAAATATTATTTAATGTCAAACGATATTACTACTACGGTTCGAGTGTATCGTATAGCTCTAAAATGGTACATAACAGATACCGCTAATGCCGGCAATGTCGGGATATGGCAACTGTTTATTCTTAAAAAGGAAGATGACCCGAACCAAGAATATTCATATGGGGGAGACGGAACCATTTCGCCCGGAATTTATATTGGAAGGATTTACGATAGATCCTCGGAAGATACGGAATAATTTGTACATTGATAAGACAACACCGTGCAATATGATTGTTCGGTGTTGTCTTCAATCAACGGGAGGGAAAATGAGAAAAATCGTATTATCATTGGTACTGATTGTGTCATTCACCGCTAGCATGTTTTTATTAAATAGTTGTATAATAAAAGACACGGACGAAAGTATTGCCAAAGGAAAGCGAGATCAGTTAATAAGTGCTATTCAAAACGAAGATCGTGCCGCCATTAAAGCACTGTTCGCAAGCAATAAAATCGCCGATATTGAAAATTTTGACGAAAGCATTGATGAGTTGTTAGCTTATTATGAGGGCGATTATGTGTCGTCATATTCGGGTGGACTCGAAACGAGAGATAGCAAGAACAATGGTCACGTTTTTAAATATTATAGTATGTCATATGATGTTACTACAACGGTGAGCGTGTATCGCATAGCACTTCTGTGGTATGTGACAGACACCGCTAATGTCGGCAATGTCGGGATATGGTCGCTATACATTCTAAACAAGGAAGATGACACGAATCAAGAATATTCATATTGGGGTGATGGAACTCGGTCGCCCGGAATACATATTGCAACACCTCGACCGGCTTCCTCGGAAGACACGGAATGATTTGTGTCTCGATAAGACAATACCGTACAATATAATTGTTCGGTGTTGCGACCAACTTCCTCGGATGATACGGAATGATTTATACATTGAATAGATTTAGAAGATTCAAAAAAATAATAATGCCTACCACAGCAATATTGCTTGCTGCGGTTTTGGTGTTGTTATATGTATTTGTTTGGCGAGTGCCGACTCCGCAAGAGGTTTTTAGTATTGCTCAACATTATGCCGTCGAACTGAAAGCCGAAAGGGGCGGCGATGCCGTCTCATACGGTTCGGCGGTGCTGATTAACGACGACGGATATTTGATAAGCAATGCTCATGTCGTGTCATATACGCAAAACACTGTACTGCAATACTATATTCGTTTTTCTTTTGAAACCGATTACCGTGCCGTTGATTTAGTCGTTTATGATTCCGACATCGATATAGCAATACTAAAGCTCAAAGAAAAGCCGTCGTTTAAATTGAAGCCAGTTAGAATAGCCGACGCAACAAAAATTAAGGTGGGGGATGAAGTTTTTGCGGTCGGAAACGGAATGAATCACGGCATAGGTCAAACACACGGTTATATTAGTTTACCGCGAGTAAATATTGAATACGACGGAATGATGCGCAGCGTTATTCAGTGCGACCTAATAATCAATGAGGGTAATAGCGGCGGTGCATTGCTTAATAATAAGGGTAAATTGTTGGGGCTAACAACATTTAGAGTCAAAGATAATAAAGGCACCCCGATTTATGGAATTGCGTTTTGTATTCCGACGGAAATAATAACAGGCTATCTCGTCTGTCAAGACATTAAGTATGTGAAATAGCCGGTTCACTCAAAAATCTGCTCAAAGCTGCACGAAAAAACGAACGCGAAACAGTATAAAACGGCAGAGTATAAGAAATTCTGCCGTTTTGATTTATGCTTCCGGTATCATGAAGAGTATTACTTGCATTTTTGGCTGTGTTTTGATATAATATGTTCGGGAATAATAGAGGCGATATGGAATTATTTAGCGACCTTAATATAAGTAAGGAATTGCCTTTTCTTGTGTATTGTATCGAGGAATACAAAGAGTAAAAAACCATGAAGGGCAAATCCGTCATTGAATTATTTGTGCGCCACAAGGTATGCGACTATATCTTTGAGCAATTTGATATTCTTCACATCAACGGACCGCGCTATATCGTCGAGGAGATAGACGAGTATATCGCAAAGGCGGGATAAATGGAATTAAAAAACAGTTTACAAAATTCCGTTTTTGTACTATAATAATCTCATGTTTCATATCGTATTATTCGAGCCCGAAATACCGCAAAACACGGGTAATATTGTCAGAACCGCCGTTTCGACGGGGAGCGCGGTGCATTTAATCCGTCCGTTGGGCTTTGAAATCTCTGACAAAAAGCTGAAGAGGGCGGGGCTTGACTATTGGTATGACGCAAAGATTTTTTATTACGATAGCTTTGCCGATTTTGCCGCAAAAAATCACGGACGGTATTTTTTTGCGTCCACAAAAGCGGCGGTGCGCTATGACCGCGCCGAATATCGGGACGGCGACTATTTTATATTCGGGCCCGAATCACGCGGCTTGCCGGAAGCCCTCTTGCGTGAGCGGTATGCGGACGCGGTGCGTATCCCTATGACCCCGAACAACCGTTCGCTGAATCTCGCAAACAGCGTTGCAATCGTGATTTACGAGGCGCTACGGCAAGGAGATTTTGAGGGCTTGCAAGAAAAAGGAAAAATAAGCGAATAAAAGGAGATTGTTATGTTGGAGCATGTTGCATTAAAGTACAGCCGTTTAAAAGAGAGAGCTTTGAGCTTGTCGATTTTGCCCGTTTTGACGGCTTTGACCTCAAAGGGTATCGTTCAAAACAAGGTCGTTTACGGCGAACCCGCCGCAAAGCTGACCGCGGTCGAGATGTATTCGGACGCGGCTGTGAAAAAACCCGTTTTGGTCTACATACACGGAGGCGGTTGGGTTCAAGGCTCGACCCTTATCCGTACTCCGTATTGTTCGAGGTTTGCGGAAATGGGCTTTTATGTCCTAAGTATCAATTATGAGCTTGCGCCCGAATCAAAACACCCCGTGCAAATCCGCAACATTTTTCAAGCGGTATCCTACCTATACGGGCGCGCTGAGGAGATGAACCTCGATATGAACGCGGTCTTTTTTGCGGGAGATTCGGCGGGCGGGCATCTTGCCGCGCTTGCGGCGGGGGTGACGGTCAATACGCGCCTTTTTGAAGAATTTAAAATAGATTTTCCCGAACGCGAAAGGTTTAAGATACGCGGTATGATTTTGGTGTGCGGGCTTTTTGACTTTATGAGCGTCAAGGACGCGACTTTTAAAAACAGATTTTTGTATGTAAAATCATACACGGGAGTCGAGCTTGACAAAACGACGGATTTCGTCGAGCTGAACAAACGGCAAGACGTAAAAGACATGACCCCGCTGACCCTTGTAAATCCCGATTTTCCCCCTTGCGCCGTGCTTTACAGCGAAACCGACGGATTGGGGTCGACATCCGAACTTCTTTTAAAGGAATTGAACAAAAACGGCGTCTTTACGCGCTCTTATGCCGGGACGGGGATACTCGCGTTTCACTGCTTTCCGCTCTTTGACGGGAACGAAAACGGCAAACGCGCCATGGAGGAGGTCTATCTCTTTTTAAACGATATTTTAGGCGGCGAATACACCATAAAACATCTAAAATCCCTCGCCGCAGTCGTCCATAGCGACGCTATAAAAGACGCCGTAATCGAGGAAAACAGCCTAAACGGCAACGATGCCGACACCGACGCGGAGGACGAAAAGGAATACGAACGCTTAAAGAATACCGTCGCCGCGGATAATGATGAAGAGTCTGTGGAAGCCGCTGATTAAGTTCCGCCGCCGTCTTTACGCCGTCTTTTCCCGTCCGTTTTTCGTATTTTTCGGTTACATACGTCCCGTATGCGCCCTCAAACTACGAAAAATAGGCGAAAAAATCCAACGCAAATCCAGTGACGTTACTTAATCATCGACTTCCGTGGACGGGGAGACGGGGGAGGATCTATAAAAACATAGCCATATACAGCGGATAGGTTATTTTTTTATCGGAAACTCCGACATTGCCTGTAACGAATTTAAGCGCGTACGGGGGATTAAATTTAGCCGTTATCTCGTTAAGCGAGATGGTTGAGCCGTTGCCAGATTTGACTTCTATCGGAATAACGGCGGCGTTTTCGGTCAGTAAAAATTCTATTTCTTGCGTGTTGTTATCATTTTTATAATAATTTAGCGGACGGTTTTTCTTAAAGAGCATATCCGCTATTAGGTTTTCATAAATGCCGCCTTTTGCGGGACCGATTAGCGTATTGTTTATGACGGCGGCTTTCATATCAAAATCGTACATTGCCGTGAGAAGCCCCATATCCGAAAGATAGACCTTAAACTGGTCGTCTTTTGTATATGCCTTGAGCGGAAAAATCGGTAGGGATACGTTCTTGCAAAATTTGATGAGACCCGCATCGTTTAACCAATCCAAGCTGTTATCGAATTTGCGCGATGTGCCGCCTTTTTCAACGACGGAATATTGAAATTTTGTAGTTTCTTTAGCGAGCTGACGGGGGATAGACAAATAGCAATTCCGCGCTTTTGGCTTTTCGGATTCCGAAGCGTATTTTGCGATATCGTCCAAATAACTGCTAATGATTTTTGATTGTTCCTCAAAGACTAAAGCATAACTGTTTGTATCAATATAGGTTTGGACAACATACGGCATTCCGCCGACTGCCATATATTCGCGAAGAAGCCTCAGCATAGTATCGTTGACCGCCGTCGGCACTTTTTCTTTTTTATCAAAGAATCCGCGTAAGATTGACAATTGCGGCGAATCGTAGCCCTTTGCCCAAAGGTATTCCTCAAAATCAAGCGAAAACATCTCAATTTGCCGCTCATAGCCTACTGGGATAGAGGCGGTTTTTTTATAGGCAATTCCGAGCATAGAACCTGATGCGATGCAGTCAATGCGGTCTTCTTCGGCAATAAATTTAAGCGCGGTACGAGCAGAACCGCACTCTTGTATTTCGTCGATAAAAAGCAAAGTCTGGTTAGGAACAAAACGAATCCTTGAGTCGATGAGCGTGAGTCTTGAAAAAATAGACGCAAAAGAAAGGTCGGGCGTTTGTTCAAAAGCGTCCTTAAACCGCACGTCACGCAGAAAGTTGATTTCGATAAAATTTGAGTAGTTTGCTTTTGCAAACTCACGGATAATATAGGTTTTGCCAATTTGCCTTGCGCCTTTTACAAGTAGGCATTCACGATGTTTAGCATGCTTCCATTCAAGAAGCGTATTAATAAATTTTCTCTGAAGCATAATCTCTCCGATAGAATCCGATATATTATTTACCATAGTATACATCGAATTTGACCCTTAGTCAAGCATTTTTGCAGATTTTTTGACACTAAATTTTCAAAAATTGCAGATTTTTTGACTCGCGTTAATTTTTAGCGGTATATGCATAATTTCCCAAATTCAACCTCAAACTACTATTGCTATGGTAGTGAATGTAGAGGATTTTAAAAATCGGTTAAAAGAGGAATTTCACGGCTCGGAGGATTTGACCTTTCGGGAGTTTTTTGTTTTAAAAAAGCGCGCTCTGCTCTGCTTTATCGACGGCTTGATAGACAAAAAAAGTATCGAACTGCATGTGTTGACGCGCTTGATGGAGGCGAAACCGACGGCTTTTCAAGGCGGTGAAAACGGGGAAACCGGAGCGTCATCGGACGACGGAAAAAACGGTATAGAACCATACGGTTTGGGCTTTATACGCGCTCATGTCAGTTCGGCGGACGATGCGGAGGGGGAGAGCGACTTTACCGCGTTTTCGGAGCGGATCGCGCAAGGGGATTTGGGGCTGATGATCGATGGCGCGGAGGAATTTTATCTCTTTGTCATGCGCGGTCAGCCCTCCCGCGCCGTTGCAGAGCCGCCTACCGCGACGGTCTTAAAGGGCCCCCGCGAGGGATTCACAGAGAGTATGAAAACCAATACCGCCCTCATTCGCAAGCGGTTAAAACACAAGGATTTTGTAATCGAGAGCCTAAAGATAGGGCGGTACACCTCGACATCCGTGACGGTCGCGTATCTGTACGGGATTGCGGAGGAGCATGTCGTCCAAAAAATCAAGGAGCGGCTGCAAGCGATCGATACGGACGGGATTATCGATTCGTCCTATCTCACGGAATATTTAAAGGAACGTAAATTCAGTATGCTCAAGCAAGTCGGGACGAGCGAAAAGCCCGACATAGTAGCGGCAAAACTCCTCGAAGGGCGGGTGGCAATCATTGCGGACGGGTCGCCGATAGTCCTCACGATACCGTTTATTCTTTTGGAGGATTTGCAAGACAGCGCGGACTATTACAAAAACGACGCACGCGCCTTTTTTATCCGCATGATACGCCTCATGGGCGAATTGATTGCGCTCCTCCTACCGGGCTTTTACGTCGCGGTCTTGACACAACACTATCAGTTGCTCCCGATGAATTTTTTGATTTCGATTATCACGTCGGTGCATGAGCTGCCGTTTACCGCGGAAACGGAGATGATATTCGTCCTCATTCTCTTTGAGATTTTGAATGAGGCAAGTATCCGAATGCCGCGTTATATCGGCATGTCGCTCTCCCTAATCGGCGCGATTATTCTCGGAGATACGGCGGTAAAGGCGGGTTTAATCAGCTCGCCGACCGTCCTCATTGCTGCCATCTCAAATATCGGAATCTATTGCATTCCCGACGAAATCTCGTCGTTTAGTATTTTCCGAATCCTAATTGTCCTCGCGTCGTCGCTCTTCGGGTTCTTCGGCTTGGTCCTCTGTACGCTCGCAATCGCCGCATATATGACGACCTACGGCGGCTACGGCGCACCGTACCTCGCGCCGTTCGCCCCGATGATAAAGGACGACTTTAAAGACGCTATCGACAAGGAAAGTCAGATAAATCTAACGAAACGACCCTTTTCTATACCCCATAAAAACGATATAAGAGGCAAGTAGCATAAAAATTGAAAGTTGAAAACGGAAATCACCTCGAAATGAAAACGAGGTGATTTTTTAGGTGTTTAACATTCTTTTCTTCCTAACAAAAAATCAACGCTTACGTCAAAAAAATCGGCGAGCGCAACCAACGACTCATAATCGGGTCGGTGAATGTCGGATTCGTAGCGCGAATAATTAACCCTCGATATATTTAAAGCGGCGGCTAAATGTTCTTGCGTAAGACCTGCTGATTTTCGCAGTTCGTATAATATTTTCCCGATAGTTATCATATTTTTTTCAAAATTTATCTAATTTCACTTGACATTGTACGATATTCGTACTATACTATTTAAAAATGTACGAAATGCGTACATCTAAAATTTTTCAGGAGGAAATTATGGCAAAATTGCTGTGCTATATAAAAACGAACCGAAACCTTGAAAGAAAAAACAATAAAAAATACATAGGAGAATATTATGGGCAAAGCACAGCAATGTGACGGGCAGATAGGTATGTAGAGGATGCGATTTTTGTGGTAACATAATGTGAGAGAAGGGGGGGCTATATAATTGGAATCAATAATTGGTAAATCAAGCCAGTATTTTCACGGGTTTGATGTTTCTGTTAAGATTGACCTATACGGGCGTGGCAATGCGATTATTAATACAGGCATAGGTTTTTTGAACCATATGTTAGAATTGCTTTCAAAGCATTCATCAATGGACATATCCATTGATTGTTCTGGCGATATTAAAGTTGATGACCATCATACGGTTGACGAAATTGGAATGAATCTTGGGCTTGCGTTCAAGACGGCACTATCAAAGATCAGTTCACCAATCAATAGATATGGTTTTTCATCAATTCCAATGGATGAGGTTATGTCTACCGTGGTGATTGATGTCGGAGCAAAGCGTTCTTCTTTTATTTTTGATGTTCTATTTGCGTCTTCGCATGTCGGAGAGTTAGCAACCGCTTCGATTAGAGAGTTCTGGAACATGTTTTCTCAGAAAGCAGAAGTTAATCTCATTTGCAAATCGGAATATGGAATAAATGATCACCATATTGCTGAGGGGTTATTCAAATGTGTTGCGCATGCAATAAAACAATCAATATCATATTATGAGGTAAAATAGTAATGAAAATTAGAATAGCGATAATAGCAGCGACAGGTTCAGCATACAAGAGAACAATACCTGCTCTTAAAAACTCAGCAATTTGTGAGGTTGTCGCAATACAAGCAAGAAACCTGGACAAATTAAAAAGTATATGTTCTGAATATGCAATACCGTCATATTTTATTGATGAAAAAATGATGCTTACTAAAGCGATGTATGATTTAATTTATATTGCGAATCCGCCATTTATGCATTTTGATAGCATAAAAACAGCAGTTGCGACAGGTAAGCCGATTATTTGTGAAAAGCCATTGGACAAGGATTATCATTCTGCATTGCGTTATAGGGAGTTGCTTAGCAACTATGATTCCCCGTTCATGGTGGCGCATCATTTGCGACATCAACAACTGTTTCTTGATATAAAAAATGCCATTGATTCAGGAAAAATCGGACAAATTCAAAGCGTTTTTTGTCAGTGGGGATTTAAAATGAACACGAATGCTACGAATGCGGCATGGAAACTTGACCCAAGTCTTAGCGGAGGAGGGACATTTTCTGATAATGGCATTCATATTGTGGACTTTATTTTGGGTTTATTGAGTAAGCCAAAAAGTGTATTTGGGCACAGTTTCAGCACATCTGACTCTTTTGAACATGTTTTCGATACAGAGACTGCCACATTGGTTTATCCCAAAACGACAGTAACGCTAAACTCGTCTCAAAATATGGAATTCCCTGGAAATCATTT
>JAITOQ010000176.1 GCA_031289865.1 Clostridiales bacterium | reverse complement strand
ACCGACGAGGAACTCGTAATAGCACGGGAAACTTATGAGTTGGTGAAATAGTTTTATATTTTTATTTTTTTTGATAATAGAGGTCGCGAGACAAAATTTTTGAAAAAATTTTTTCTCGCGCTCTTTTCAAAAACTTTATCGCTTTTTTATAGTATATCTGCATAGTGTTCTGTAAATCCATATTGTTTGTATTAAGTATTCCGCATAATGCCGCTTTATAGAGTATTCTATATAACGCCGACTTGCAGAGTACTCTATAGGATAGCGTTTTATAGAATACTCTCTACTTCGGTTTTTACCTTATTTTCCCTGCAATTCCCGAATACAAACCTTTCTATCCGCAGCACGAAAGACCGCGCTCCCCGCAACCGCGATTTCGACGCCCGCGCTTTCTATCGTCCTAACGTTCTCCGCGCTTATACCGCCGTCGATTTCGATGATTAAAGCCTTGTTGTATTTTGCCTTTAGGAGGGCGGCTTGCCTTATTTTTTCAAGGCTTTCGGGGATAAACTTTTGCCCGCCAAACCCCGCGAATACGCTCATGATGAGGAGCATATCCATCTCCTCAACAAAGCCCTCTATATCCTTTAACGGAACGTCGGGATTGACCGCGATACCGCACCTTACACCGCGCTCACGAATGCGTTTTAAGATACGCTCCGTTTCTGTCGTCGCGGTGTGGTGAAAGGTCAAATAATCCGCACCCGCGTCGATAAATGCGTCTATGTAGTTTTCGGGTTTTACTATCATTAAATGCACATCGAGCGGCAGCGTTGTGTTCGCCTTTATCGCCTTTACCATAGGCATACCGAACGTGAGGTTAGGAACGAAAACTCCGTCCATTACGTCGCAATGCACGAGATCCGCGCCGCAACGCTCCAGCTCGCGTACCTCTTCACCCATTTTTGCAAAATCCGCGGACAAAACCGACGGTGCTATCTTTATCATGTTATGCTCCTTTTCTCTTCTTTGTCGTTGCCATTCTGAGATTGCGAAGAATCTAAAACGATTTCTCCGAATTCCAACTCTTATTATCATTAATTCTACATTCTGCATTTTGCATTATGCATTAAAGAAATCTTTTTTTCCACGCGTCGTTGACTTCGCGATAGAGTTCCGCATAGCGTTCGTACCGCTCATTACAAATTCTCCCGTTTATAACCGCACGCTTGACCCCGCAATCGGCTTCCGATTCTAAAAGGTGCATACAGCCTTTGTACTTACATTCCTCCGCATACTCCGAAAAATCCGCGTAATAGTCCTTTAGTCCGTTCGGATTTTCGACGGGAAGATTCAGCTCCGAAAAACCCGACGTATCTATTATCAGCGCGCCGTATGCCGTAAAAACCTCGTTTTTGCGCGTCGTGTGCCGCCCGCGTGACAGCTTTTCACTCATGCTCCCGACCTCGCCCGCCTCGCTCCGCGTGAGGACGTTGACGAGAGAAGTCTTGCCCGCCGCGGACTGTCCCGCAAGACAGACCACCTTGTCCCGAATGACCTCGATGAGTTCACCTATCTCGTTTTTTACCGCCGAAACGTACACGATACGCGCAACCTCGCCGTAATTTTTTTCGACGCGTTCCGCAAGGGTTCCGTCGTCCGTATCGGTCTTGTTTACACAGACAATCGGCTCGAGATTTTCGATAATAGCATTTATCACAATCTTATCCACCAACAAAAAGTCGGGTTCGGGCAGAGGCGCGACGACCGCAATCACGCAATCGACGTTTGCGACATAAGGACGGATCAATGAATTTTTCCTCGGCTTCATGCCCGTGATAATACGCTCACGCGTGTCAAACTCGACGATATCGCCGACATATATCTCTCCCGACAGCTTTAGCTTTCCCTTTGCCGCGCAAACGTAACGCACGCCGTCGTCATATCCGTACACGGTAAATTGCGCCGCGACCGCTTTGTACACTCTTCCTAACAATCAAGCACCTCCGTTTGGTATCTTATGTGTAAAGATTAAGCTATTTACTAACTAAAGATTTCATAATTCTATATTGGATTTTTTCTATAGAATCTATAATGTTTCTTCTTTCAATTAATGTTGAACCAGCACAAGTTCTACTCCTTGTATATACGATCTCGTTATTTAAAAGCTCTTTCATTAAAATCGTTATATCACTTTCATCGCCAAACTCTCCAAGAATCCAAACTGAGGGTATTTTACTATCCAATTCTCCCTCTAATTTCATACAATTTCTTGCACAATAAATAGATTTTTCATTCCTCGTTATTGCTAAATAAGTCAATGCCAAATATCGGCCAATATCATCCTCATCTTCAGCCAGCTTAATAATCTTATCTATTTTAGGTTGACCGTCCTTGTCGGTTAATTTATTTTTCTTTAACCAGCCCGCCATAGGAAAAGGATTTTCATCAGCGTTTAATTGTAAGGTAATATTTTTTACTCTGCCGCTTTGTTTTTTTATGCAAATTTTCTCACATATAATATCGATATAGCCGCAAGTTGTTTCAATGCGAAAATGATAGTGCGGGCGTTTAGTTTTTCCCTCAATTTTTTGACACAATGCGCTACGCTTAAATCGACCGTTAAGATATTCACCGTTCGCAAATCCATAATATTGACCATGCTCATGATTAAAATACTGATACTTTTTAAAAATAATTTGATAAGTATGAATTGACTCCAGCTCTTTAAGTTTAGCTCTTTTCTCATCGTGTGTGCCTTTGTTCGTATTGTACCATTCTTCTTGCTCTCTGTCGCATAGCAAAGAAACCATGACGCTATCATGATTGCAATTGATATCTAAAATAACGCTATCATAGAAATAATCGCTATATAAATAGTAACCTATCTTTTTATCTTGCGGTTCAGTAATTTCATGCTCAAAATTATTCATTTTTTATCCTTGTAGTCGGTTAATTTGTCGTGGGTTTTGATCTTTTTGACACAAATTTTTCTAACGGCTCGAACTTATAAAAAACCTCGTCGTAACTTTCCTCAAATTTTATATATGGTTGTTCGTAATCATCTAAAACGCCGCCCAATTTTTCATAAACCGCACGCGCTTTATGATTGTCTTTTAGCACTCCGATAATCATTTTTGTAGCGCCGTTTTTTAAAAGAATTTTTGTTGCGGCATTGAAAAATTTTCTGCCTATTCCCATGCCTTGGTACTCGGGAAGAACATGAATCGCCTCCAAATCCGCATAACCCAAAGATTTATATCGCGGATAATTAGACGAAAGCATAACGACAAGACTTCCGACGACCTTCTCGTCTACTATCGCAACATAATAGTATTGACTCTGCCTTTTAAGCCTTTCCGGCATATCCTTTATTTGCCTCGGCAACTCCGCTTCTTGTCGTTCAAGAACCTCTTTTGAAAAAATGTGTGCATATGCACTAAGCCTTGAAGCAAGCCCTACTTTATGAAATGCCTCCGCGTCTTCTTTTATTGCCTTTCTTATTTTAATTTCCATATTCTTCATGCCTTTTTACTTCATCAATATATCTTCTCCTGAGTTGTCCGCACGCCCCCTCGATGTCCGCACCCATAGTTCGGCGCAGAGTACTCGATATTTTCGCGTTTTCGAGAATACTCAAAAAGTCCTTTACACTATCCGCGGTTGCGGACGGTAGCCCTTTTTCTTTTACCGCATTCAACCTTATGAGATTGACGTGACACGGCAAGCCCCTAAGGAGCGCGGCAAGCGCGATCGCGTGTTCGCGTCCGTCGTTTATTCC
>JAITOQ010000169.1 GCA_031289865.1 Clostridiales bacterium | reverse complement strand
CGGCGGCGGTCAACGACGGCGGGATATCCGCGGTCGGAGAAACCGCGCTTGCCGCGTTTCAGTCGGGAGTGGCTATCGCAAACGCCGGAGTGGGCGCGGTACACGCGTTGGCGTCGGGGATCGGCGCGTACACGGATTTGCCGCACGGCTTGATTTGCGGGATTTTGCTCCCGCGTGTTATGGAAATCAATCTCTCCTACTCCCTTAAAAAATACGCCGAAATCGGACGGATTTTGACGGGCGGCGACGGACGGGATTCGGAGATGGCTGAGAGCGCGGTAAAAGCCGTAAGGGGCTTAGCGGGCGCGCTCGGTATACCGAACAGCTTTAGGAGCGCGGGAGAGTCGGGAATAGCGGACATTGCGGAAGCCGTGGTGGACGCTTGCGCGGACGGCGGGTCTATGCAGTCGAATCCGCGCCCGTTTGAAAGGCAGGTTTGGGTCGATCTTTTAAAAAAATTTAAATAGGATGAAACTGAGCAGCTTATGACACTTACAAAAAAAACCGCGGCATCGGTCGCCGTATTTGCGACTTTTATTGCCCTTGCCGCGCTCAATATCGTTTTTTATTTCGATCTTATTCCGCTCTCCGACAACGGTATAGATAGGGCCTTTACGCTTGTTTCGCAGATTGTCTGTATGGGCTTGATTCCGTGCATAGTCTTTAAGGCGTTGAGCCCTAAGACGGAGCTTGTAGAACACGCAAGTTTAAAACCGCCTAAAGCAAAAACCGTACCCGCGATTATCGTGATCGCGCTCATGATGCTGTTTATCAATCTGACGGTCGCGGTCATAAATTTGGTCGGACTTACGCTATTCGGGTACAAGTTGCCGGAGAGCGCGGGGACTATTTATACGGGAGTCGGGTCGCTGCTCCTCGATCTCGTGCTTGTGGCGGTTTTGCCCGCGCTGTTTGAGGAGTTTACCTTTCGCGGCATAGTACTCGGCGCATACAAGGATTCGCCTAAGGTCGGTATCGTATTGTCCGCGCTTTTGTTCGGGCTTATGCATACAAATATCATGCAGTTTCTTTATGCGTTTATAGGCGGGTTGGTACTCGCGGCTATCGTCGTCAAGACCCGCAGTATTTGGGCGTCGTCGATTATCCACTTTTCTATCAATGCGTTCGGGATCCTCCGCGCTTACGGCGCACAGCATGAGGAGAGCGTCATAAACCTCTTAAACAAGGGCTTGAATTACCTTTTTAGCGAGGATATGCTACTCGTCTTTTTTGGATTGGTTATCGCTATGTGCTTTGCCGTCGTCGCTATACTCAAACGCATCGACAAGCGCGACCCCGTGGACATGAGGGCAAGGGGTGAGCGGGAACCCTTGCGAAATTATGCTTTTACGGTGGGCGCGGTTGTGTTTGGGGGAATGATGACGGTTGCGACGCTCATTTGGGGAATAATGCGTTGAAGTTGAAAATTGAGAGTTGAAAGTTAAGGATAAAAAAGAGTTATAATGAAAATCAATATAATTTGCGTGGGAAAGCTGAAGGAAAGCTATTTTACAGAGGCGTTCCTCGAATATCAAAAGAGAATGACTCCGTTTGGGGAGCTACGGTGTATCGAGGTCGCGGAATGCGGACGGGTGAATACGCCGTCGGAGGGCAAGACCGCCGAGGGGCTTTTGATTTTGGAACGGTTAGAAAAAAACAAGGGCTATACGGTCGCGCTCGATCGCACGGGCGAAAGCCCCGACAGCCTTGCTTTTGCGGACATGATAGAGGCGGCAAAGATACGGAGCGGTACGGTCAATTTTATAATCGGCGGCTCGCACGGGCTGTGCCGAGAGGTGTTGGAGAGAGCCGATAAAAGTATCTCGTTCGGAAATCTCACCTATCCGCATCAATTATTCCGCGTCATGCTCGCCGAACAAATCTATAGGGCGTTTATGATAAGCGCGGGAAGAGAATACCATAAATAGTTGAAAGTTGAGAGTTGAAAGTTGAGAGTTAATGCGAAAAGAAAACAGCCGATGTCACCTCATTATAAAAAGCAAGTGTCATTCTGAGCTTGCGAAGAATCTAAAATGTCATCCGTATAACTACCAACCTTTTATCGGAGCGTAGCGACCCTTAATTTTCAACTATCAACTTTCAATTTTCAAATTTAAAAGAGGAGTTTTATATGAAAAAGTTTTTAAAAATCATCGCATTGACAATACTTACCGTATTGGTTCTCGTTATCGGGGTCTTAGGACAGCCGACGTTCACGTTTACGGGTAACGAGTTTACCAAAAACGATTATTCGACAATCCTTGCGGACAACGTGAGCGGAAATCCTTTGGTGACCGATATCGCGCTCCTTGCCGCCCACGACACGCTGTCGGAGGCTATCACGCGGAGCTCAAAGCCGTCGGTCGGCGGTGCGCTTGCTTCGGACTCGTTGAAGTTTTGGACGGATACGGGGATTTTTCAAGGCGCGGTCGGCGGCTTTATAGCGCGCAATTCTATCGCGCAAAAATCGGAGGTCTATCCGCTCTTAACCCATGGTGTGCGCTATCTCGATATCCGTATCGCCGAACACGACGGCGAGTGGTACGGTTGCCACGGCTTGCTTGCCGCGCCTATCGACGGCTTTTTAACCGACACTATCCGCTTTTTGTCGGAAACTACGGGCGAATTTGTCGTCGTCGAGCTCAGGCACACCTACTTTGAAACCGTGGGCTACTATGAGTTGTTTGAATACATAGCGAGCGTAAAGTATGAGGGAAAATCGCTTCTCGACTATGTTAGATATGACAAATACGATACTCCGCTTGAAGAGCTTCGTTATAACGATGCAGTAAACGGCGGTTCGGGTGTGATTTTTGTCATGAGAGAGGGTCCGACGTGCATGGTGATCGGAATATTGGAAGACGAAGAGGGGAATACGATAAGTACGATTATTGATTGGGGCGG
>JAITOQ010000148.1 GCA_031289865.1 Clostridiales bacterium | reverse complement strand
AAGATTTTAACGAAGTGTTGAGAACCCTTTTGTCAGAGGGGCGTTTAATACTCGGCGGAGATATACTTGACATTAGCTGTAACGGCGAAATAAATTATGCCGACGGTAGCGGTTGGTATTATGAAGGGGATTCATTCGCAGAATCAAATACGGTTGCGGAGAAGTATCTAAACAGCATAAAAGAATGGGCGAAAAAAGAGAAATTATTCGTTGCGTTTGTATTAAAAGACACCATGTTAATTGAATTGATGCTGAAAAACCTTAAACTAAACATCTAAGAGGACACTATTATGTGCAAACAAATTTATATTGCAACTAACGGCGCGGTAGATAGAATTATTGACGGGTTATTTGTTGTAAACGGAATAAAAACTCCGCCGTCCGAGTTGGCTGTTGAGCGGAATGAATATGCGTATCAAATAGTTTGCGGAGGAATGTGCGCTTGCGATTTTTTTGATGACGGAAAGAAAATACACTTAAATGATTTATTGCGTAAAAAAATTAGGGTCATAAATGAGAATGCAACCATAACCAAAATATATATCTACGAAACAGATGACACATCGTTTTTGACAAAAGAGGTTACAACGGACGATATAGACAACGTGCTTTCAGAATGGCGAGGAAACTATCTATATAAAATCAAACGCGACTATAAAGAATATAGGAAAAACGGAACGCTGTGAAAAAACTAAAAGAGCAAACAAGGAGAAAAACACAAATGGATAAATTGCAAAAAGGATTTGATAAGTGGTTAAACGGAGTATTAAAGCCGTTTGATTTAAAAGCGGCGGCATTTTGTTTTAACATTTATGAAAACGACGGGGACGAAAATTATTCGGTAGAGCTGACCGCGTTTGATACTTATGACGAATACGACGACGATTGGAATGCGGGCGGGTCGGAGACGTACGCGAGCCGTAATGACGACAACGAGTATAATTTTAACATGGACGCCGAATGGGAAGAATGCTTAGAGGCGGTAAAAGGATTTATATCCGACTACTTAGAGCAAGGGAAATATGCCCAAAAGCTAAAGCAAGCAGAGGTTGTCGCATACGGTTTTGTCGACGGTGATTTGGAGATGGCTTTTAAAAAGCAGATCGATTAAAGCATTATAAATTAAAGCATTATAAATTAAAACAAAAGCGGCTCTTGTAAAAACTAAAAGAGCAAGTAATAAAATTCTGCATTAAACAAAAATCGGTGAACGGGCTACTACAGAAAATCTCATATCATTGCCCGTTGCGACGGTGGTGAAGCGTCACGCTTCCGTTTGAGATTCTTCGCTTCGCTCAGAATGACACACTTTATTATGGGGAATGGATACAACGGCAATATTGCTTACGCATAAAAAAGAGGAAAAACGACATGAAATTTTTAGAAACGGCATTTGAGGACTATTTCAGAGAATATTTAAAGGCGCACGGGATTACGACCCGCGCAGCTATCGAGCAAGCCTACAACGACGTTTTAGACGAATGGAAAGGGCTTGCGAGCGAGGATTTCGGCGGCGAAACGCCCGTGGGCTTTCTTACGCTGCTGCGCGAAAAGGGCAAGCTTGCCGATTATATTTTGGGCGTGTACGGACATAATCTGAAAATCGGCGATCTCACCGTCGAGTTTGTCATGGGGCTTGACCGTACGGAAAAAAACGCGTTACTATTCCGTCTGTTTTCCTCCGACAATCAGCGTTGCAAGCTGTTTGCGGTCGACATGCTCGACTCAGATCAAAGTGAGGAAGTGACGGAGCTGCTCCTCGACGCGCTTTTGGCTTTTCGTTCGCTAAATGAAAAGACGGCGAACGCGATTTTTGACGTCCTAAAGGACGGACGAACGGGCTTGGATTCGCTCATTTTGGAAAAAACCGCGGGACTTAGTCTCGTCGACGACGACGAGTTAAAGGATATGCTGTCGGATATCCTCAGCGGGTACGGCGGCGAACTCGTCAGACGTATCGTCACGGAGGGCTTTTTGAGCGGTGCAAATCCGATACTGTACGCGAGTCTGTTGGGGCGGTGCGGCGACGAGGAGAGCATAACAGTCTTAAAGGAATACCTAAAAGGCAAGGAACTTCCGCATACCGAATATGCGGAAATTAGGAATGCGGTGGAAAGGCTGGGGGGATATTTGTAAGTTGAAAATTGAAAGTTGAAATTTGAAAGTTGAAAGTTGAAAGTTGAAAGTTGAAAAGCAAGGATAAGAAAGTTGAAAGTTATTTAGGAGGCTACCATGGGTTTTAAAGAGATCATTCTACACAACGCGGAGGTTTTGGAGCTGATACGCGCCTCCGAAAAGTGTTTGGACGTGATGAATTACACGGAGCACGGCTTGCGTCACGCAATGTACGTTGCGCGTGTCACCGAAAAAATACTGAAGCGGTTGAATTACGGCGACGAAACGGCGGAGCTGGGGTTTGTCGCGGGCTTTATGCACGACACGGGGAATTCGATAAACCGCAATCATCACGGGCTGTTGAGCGCGACGCTTGCATACGGTATCTTAAAGGAATTAGGTATGCCGTTTAGGGACATAAATACGATTACGGCGGCTATCGGAAACCACGAGGAAGAGACGGGTACCCCCGTAAACCCCGTCAGTGCCGCGCTCATTATCGCCGACAAAAGCGACGCTCATAGGACGCGGGTCACTCAAAACTATGACCCAAAGGACATTCACGACCGCGTAAACCACGCGATTAAAAAGAACGCGGTATACATCAATCCCGAAAAGAAAACCATTTCGAGCCGTATCTACATGAACAGCACCTCCTCCGTCATGGAATACTTTGAAATCTACCTCCCGCGTATCGTGATGAGCGAAAAAGCGGCGAAGCTCCTCGAATGTATCTTTAAGCTGTATATAAACGACGTTTTAATCAATTCGCCAAAGGACGTAAAAAATATGGTGGTGGACGACGCGGAGGAGTTGACTTAACGCAAAGCGTAGAAAGGCTGTTTAATTTTTTCGAAATTTTCTAAGAAACTATTGCAATTAAACTGCACTTGTGATACAATATTAACAAATATTACAATGAAGAAGGCTTTTATCGACCTTATAAACGGGGGCAAAGTTATGAAAAGAGTAATCAAGCTTTTTACCAAAAACAGACGCGGCGGGTATGCCGGATTTGCAATTGTCACGCTATTGCTGATTGTGGCGATCACATTTTTGTGCGTTCCGTATAATGTGTCAAAAGCACTTGCGGACGATCTGAGGGATAGAACCGCCGAAAAGGATTTAGGAGTAGTATTGGTCGACGAAGGGGACAACTACATTGACGACGGCGAATACGAAGCAAAAGAGATTTTGTATGAGGACGAAGATCGTCGGACGGATAGTGCAAAGGTCTTTGTGCAAGCAAACGGTGACCTTGTATTGCAAGACTATCTGACGGACGTCCATTATTTTGACGGCATGAAATATTTGCCGATCGATAACACATTGACGAAAAAAACCGATGCGAACGGAAAAGACGTGTATGTCAATGAGAGCAATTCGTTCCGCGTGAGCTTTTCCTCTGCGAGCGGAAACGAGCTTGTTACAGTGAGAGAGGGCGATGTCAAGATTACGATGAATCCGATACGCTCGTCGGAAACCCTTCTTAAAATTTCGACGTACGACGCAAAAGGACAAATGACTGCCCGTTCGGCGGTCAATGCGGGCAAAATCGGTGCGGGGGATTTGCTGTTAAGATCGAATTTGGAAAAATCTCTTGATTCCGTAAAATTCCGAGAAGATGATTTAAAAAAGACAATCTCATCGGATCTTCTTAAATTAAGCGGCTCTCTTTTGTTTGAGGACGTATTGAGCGGCGTTGATTTTATGTATTCGGTAGAGGGGAGATCGTTAAAAGAAAATATTACGATCTATTCACAAGCTACGGAATATATTTATGCGTTTGAGCTTTTTGTTGAAAACGCAACGCCGATTTTGACGGAAAACGGTGACATTGTTTTTTATGACAATGACGGAAATGTTGCTTATACCGTTCCGCGTGGCTATATGTATGACGCAAACGGAGCAAGGAGCGAAGCGGTCGAGTATCTTTTGGATGCATATGGGAGCGGTTATCTTTTGACTGTGGTCGCGGACGCTGAATGGATCAATGCGGAGGAACGGGCGTTTCCGGTGGTAGTCGATCCTACTGTGATAGGGGTTAAGACATTTACGAGGGGGAGCGGTAGTTATATGATTACGAATAATAATGAAATTCGTACATTAACTAACAGTTTTTCAAGTAATAAGACCAATATGATTTTGATTGGAGATACGGTTATTGAAACAAGGATGGCTTTTTTGAAATTAGGAGAAAGTTACAGTATTCCAAATAAGGAAGTCATAAGTGCGTCCATTACGGCAAATGTTTCAGCATATACAAAAAAGTATTTTATAGGAATAGAAACAAGCAGTTCAAATGTCCTTGATTTTAGTGTAGGAGCGCAGGTTTTTAATTTTACAAATACACCTGAAAGTGTAATTACCGGTAGTACGCTTTATTCGCTGTCAAATGGCAGTGTTAATGCGAACAAAACGGTTATAAGATTTGATTTAAGTAATTATGTGAAAAATTATTTAGATAAGGCCGTTAGATTCACAGTTCCGCAAGATAGTGGCAGTTATAATCGCAATGTGGAATTTAGTTCTCCTATCATCTCAATTACTTATAAAGATACAGTCGGTATCAACTCCGACGACTACAACATCACTCAAAGTCTTGACACGAGCGGGAGCGGATTGATCAACTTAAATACGGGCGCATTGTCGTATGTTTATAACGATATTACGGGAATGGGAGACGTGACACCGATCTCGGTCAGCCATATTTATTCCGCGGGATTCGGAAGCGGAAGCGGCATGGGAAACGATTGGAAATTAAACGTCAATCAGTCCTTGGTGTCAAATAACGGCACTTATGTGTATACGGACGCCGTCGGCAAAACATATATTTTGACAGCGGTGTCAAATCCCGCGACGGGGCGAGGTACATACACCAACAAAAAATTGGGATTGGATCTTTTTTTCGTAAGTAGGACAGTAAACGGAACGACGGAGACCTTAAGAGTTCTTGAAGACAGGAACAAAAATCAATTGGTATTTGCACAGACGGGAAGATTGCGCGAAATACACAATTATCCGTCGCTCTACAACAATCCTATTCCGAACTATTATCTTCAGATAAAACACAAAACGGCGGATCTCACGAAGGTATACAGTGTCACGGGGAGTACTTATTCGGGAGTAAACGGGACTCTCTATTTCTTCTACAACGCGGATTGGCAATTGACCAAAACAAGCTTTAGTTCGAGCCAAAGCGGCGCGTCGGATTTTTACGAGAATTTTTCCTATAGTGCTGACGGGAATCTCGTTTCGATCACAAAGGTTAAAAAGAATGCGTTGACTTCACCAGAAAGTTTGTTTACTCAAACGACAAGCTTTACCTATTCGGCGGGAAAATTGATAAGCGTTGCAAACACTTCGAGTACCTCGACCCGATATTTGGAGTATGTCTACAATTCAGCGGGCAAGGTGAGCAATTATTCGTTCTACAAGGATGCGACAAACAAAAAAACGACGACGCTTGAATACACTCCTTTTGTTGCGCGTGACGACGCGGCGGGTGTGACAAATTCCGTGATTTTGAAAAACGGCGTAAATACGGAAATCGTTTCTTTCTCAAACGGCGTACCGCTCTCGGATTATTCTTTTGCGCATAACAATCGTATTACGATCAGTTCAAATGTTTCGTCGGGCTTTGATCCTTTTGTGTTTTCGCAGATTTACGGAGAAACCGGAACGGGGTCGATGAATATCGTTTATGATAATTTTGAGACGACAAGCGGATGGCAAAACAGTCGTTCTTCGACAACCTATTCGGTGTTTAATCCCGGAAATACGAGTTTAAAGTGTTTTAAAAAAGACACGTCCGCGAGCGCGTACAAAATGATCACGATCAACGCAGCAACGGATAATATCTACTATATCTCGCTTTGGGTGAGAAAAATAGAATACACCGACGCAATTATAAGGGTTACCGCGGAGAGCGCGGATCTCAACGAAACGAGGGAATTTGTCTTTGATCGAAATATTAAGGACGAGTGGCAATTCGGCGCGATTGCGTTAGAGTTTAATTTGCGCCCGACGACAATTATGGTCGAGATTGTCAGCGAGTCGCTGCTATATTTTGACGAATTCCGCGTCACAAAGCTCCCGTATATGTCAAAGCTTGGCTCGGATAACGCGACGACTTACAACGCGTTTGGACAAGTGACAAAGATATATCAAGATAATCCTTTGGACGGGACAATCCACAGCATAGAATACACTTATGACACAAACAATATCGATAATTCGTCGGACAACTACAAAAAGCTGACACAAGTGGTCGAGAAAGATCAAAACGGAAGCGTTATCGGAAAGACGTTATACGCCTATTATGACAGCAACAATTCCAACAATCCGATCAACTACGGAAAGATTAAACAAGTATTGTATTACGG
>JAITOQ010000142.1 GCA_031289865.1 Clostridiales bacterium | reverse complement strand
AATCAAGATCGTACTTTGGTGCGGCGGGGGATTGATTGCAGAGGCGGGTAAAAACGGCTTTAATTTTGAAGAAATAATGAGGGAACATTATCGCATGACGGAAGTCTTAAAAAAAGGTTTCTATAAGGAGGAATTTTTATGATTCGTACAGAAAATTTGACAAAATTATACGGAAAAAAATACGGAATTAAAGACGTGTCTTTTTCGGTGAACAAGGGGGAAATCTACGGCTTTATCGGGCAGAACGGCGCGGGAAAATCCACGGCTATCCGAACCCTTATGAACATGATTTATCCCACGGGCGGCAGTGCGAAAATCGACGGGTTAGATTGCGTGAGGGACACGAAAGCCGTCAAGCAAATTGTAGGATATGTTCCGAGCGAGGTCGCGTATTACGGCGGTTATAGGGCGCAAGACATTTTTCGTTATGCGGCGGGGTTTTCGGACGGCGCGGCGGCGAGAATCGACAAGCTGTGCGCCTATTTTGAGCTTGATCCGTCGCGTCCGATCTCCGAGCTTAGCTTAGGAAACAGAAAAAAGGTCAGTATCATTCAAGCCTTGATAAAAAATCCGCATTTGCTTGTTTTGGATGAGCCGACCAACGGATTAGACCCGTTGATTCAAGAAAAGCTGTTTCGGCTTTTAAAGGAGAAACAAGAGGAGGGAATGACAATCTTTTTGTCGAGCCATAATCTTTCTGAGGTCGAGAAATATTGCGACCGCGTTTTGATAATAAAGGACGGCGCGGTCGTGGACGTGTTTGACCTAAAAGAGCGGCGCAAGCACGGAAAACTTAGGGTGACTTATACGACGGCGGACGGTACGACCGAAACCGTAAGTCACAGCGGCGAAGTGAACGAATTGATAAAAGTGTTGTCGACGAAAAATCTGACCGCATTGACCGTTGCGACAGAGAGCCTCGAAGACGAATTTTTGAAGTACTATACCTCGGAAACGAATGAAAAAAAGGAGGGGAAATAGGATGAAAAATTTTGAATTTAAGACCGTAAAAAAGCTGTATATCAATGAAATCAAACGCAAAAAGAGAAGTATTATTTTGTGGAGCGCGGCGTTATTCGGTATAACAGCGTTGTATATGTTGCTGTTTTCCGTCGTAAAAGAGATGTTTGTCGAAAAAATGGAAGCACTGCCGCCCGAACTCACGGAGCTTTTCGGAATGAGCGGCGGGTCGGGTTTCACAAATTATAACACCTATTTTACCTCGGTCGTGTCGATATTGATTGTTGCGGTGAGCGCGTTTGCCGCATCCGTCGGGAGCGGAATTTTCCGCGACGAGGAAGCGACGGGGGCGATTGAATTTACAAATGCGCTCCCCGTCGGGCGCACGGAATTGTGGACGGCAAAGGTCGTTGCGGCATTGACTGTCGTGACCGCTCCGATACTGTCTGTCACGGTATCCGCTTTGATCAGCGGAGCGATCGTCGCGTCGGACGAGATAGCGGTCGGCTCGATAATCGCAGCCATGCTTTTGGCATATCTCATCGTCTTGATTTTCCTTGCGGTAGGATTTTTGGCGGCGTGCGGACTAAAAAAATCAATCAAGCCCGCGCCTATCGGTTTGGGGATTTTATTCGGAACATACCTATTAGGCTATTTGAGCGCGATAGGGCCCGACGCGGTATCCTTTTTAAAGCATGTCAGCCCGTTTGATTTTTTGTCGCTCGGCGGCTTTATGTCGTCGTCGGCGGGAGTAGGTGATGGCGCATTCGGAATATCGGGCGTCATTACCGCGCTTGTTTTGATTCCGCTATTGACCGCAAGCGCGTATTTTTTGTATCGCAAAAGAGATTTTTAAAACGACACGATTACACCGCGGATGCGTGTGTTTTTTGTATAGAAATATGGATTAAAAAAAACATTTCTATACCGCAGAAAAGCGTGTTTAAAAAGTGATTTTTAAAACGACACCGCTTTTGTGCCGTCGGCGCGGATATTCAAGATATAGACATTTTTTGCGCCATAGTTTTTGACCATGTATTGATAAAAATCGTGTTTTTTTGCGGCATCGACAAAGGCGAGCATAGTACCCGCAAAGCCGCCGCCGTGAACCCTGACCGCACGGACGCCGTCAAAGCGTTTTGCGAGGGCGACCGCGACGGGAATGGTTTGGGCGAGATCCGTCGGGGTGTGGTAGTTTTGGAGAAGTTGATAGGAGCTTTCTCCCGAAGCGTTTATTTCCTTTAAAAAGCCGATTTCGTCGCCCGATAGGATTGCGGCGATCGCGTTATCGACTCTGTTGTTTTCCTCTATGTAGTGGACGGCGCGGAGGAATGCGCGACCGGAGATGTCGCTTTGAATGCGGCTTGCGTTTTTGTAAACGAGTGCGGGCGTGACAAAGCGCAGCTTAGCTTTGCCGAAAAATTCCGCGACGCTTTCCATCTCGACGCGTATTGCCTTGTAGTCGCCGGTGAGATCGGAATGGTCGCCGCCGCAGTTGACGACGACGATTGCGAGCGCGGGGAAGTTCCATTTGATATTTTTGATTTTCGGATTTTTGTCGTCTTTAAAATCTATGCCGCTGATACTGCCGAGCGAAACCGCCATTTGATCCATAAGACCGCAAGGCTTTTTAAAATATACGTTTTCCGCGTATTGCGACGCGACGGCTTTTTGTACCTTTGTGATTTTTCCGCGGTTAAAGAGGACGTTTAAAATCTCCGTGACAAGCACCTCAAACGCAGCGGAGGACGAGACCCCCGCGCCTTTAAAGACGTCAGATGTGGTGGTAGCGTTAAAGCCGCCTATCTTGTATCCAAAGTCAACCAGCCTCTTGCAAAGCCCCTTGACCAAGCCGTTGGTATTTACCTCGTCGTCGCGCTGTGAGAGGTCGGAGAGATTGACGTTGACTTCGGGAAAGCCGAAGGATGCAATGTTTATCATATTGTCGTTGTTTTCGGAAACGCAAGCGAGAGTATCGATTGTGATCGCCGCCGCAAGCACCTTGCCGTTGTTGTGGTCGGTGTGGTTGCCGCAAATCTCGATTCTACCGGGAGAAGAAAAAAACGTGACCTCTCCCGAAAAATTTGCCGTGTGTCTTTTGTAGAGGTCGGCATAGCGTTTCGCATATTTTTCGACGTCGTCGCTCCCGTAAAGCTCTTTGACGGCTTTTATAAATTTCTTGTTTTCTTTTAAACTCGTTGCCGTGTATTTTTTGTTCATGACAGTTCTCTCCCGAATAAATATTTTTTAAGGATTTTTAATTATTTTTTCGTCAAAAATGTAATGCCTAAGTTAAGTATAGTATCAAGTATACCATATCTTAATTTTTTTTTCAACATGTAGAACGCAATTTTAAAAAAAATAGAATACGATTTAAAAAAATCGTTTTTAAAAAGCATTTACATTCACGTCCGAAACGTGTATAATATACGGTAGAATTTAAAAAACCCGTGTCATCTTGAGCTTTGCGAAAGATCCAAAATGTTAGCGGTCGAATAGCCGACATTTTAGATTCTTTGGTTTACTCTAAACGGGCTATATAGGAGGGAAATATGAGCGATCTTAATATCAAGGAATACGGCGGTTTTGAGGAAATCAAGCACACCGATGAGGTCGGTAATGAATATTGGTTGGCGAGGGAGCTTGCGCCAATATTGGAGTATGCCCGTTGGGAGAATTTTCAACGTGTACTCGATAGAGCTATGCTTGCTTGTAAAAACAGCGGCTACAACATTAAAAATGAATTTCGTGACCTCACGAAATTCATCGAACACGGCAAAGGCGTCAAGCGAAAAGTAGCGGACTACAATCTGTCCCGTTATGCTTGTTACTTAATTGTCCAAAACGGCGACCCGCGAAAAGAGGTGATTGCTTTGGGACAAACCTATTTTGCGATACAGACCCGTAGGCAAGAGGTTGCGGATTATTTTAATCTCTTAGACGAGGAAAACAAGCGGCTCGTGGTTCGCGGAAATATCAAGCAATGGAATCAAATGCTTGCCGAATCCGCACATCATGCGGGAGTTATTGACGATGGGGAATATGCGCGTTTTCAAAATGCGGGCTATATGGGGCTGTACGGCGGTGAAACGGTAGAGGATATCCATAAGAGAAAAGGCTTAGAACCTAAAGAAAAAATCCTTGACTTTATGAACAGCAGCGAGCTTGCCGCAAACCTTTTCCGCATAACTCTCGCCGACGAAAAACTAAAAACCGAAAGAGTGTCAGATCCAGAAGCCGCAACCATTGCGCACAGTATCGTCGGACAAGAGGTTCGCGGCGCAATCAAACGTGCGGGAGGAATTTTGCCCGAAGATCAGCCGACTCCCGAAAAGAGCGCGGAGCAAATCGCAAAAGAGCAAATCAAAAAAATGAAAGCGAGAAAAAGTTTGATGTTGGACGAATAAGGTTAAAAAAATCAATTTCACGAAGAAAAGCCATGCAGCGTCAAGAATTTGAAATTAAATTACGAAACATAAAGACCCGTTACGAAGAAAAATTGAGATTTTCGATTTTTGACGGATTTAGAAGATTTTTCTAAAAAAACACGGCGAAGTATTCTACAAAACGGCATTTTTTAGAATACTCTATCGCCGTTTCGGAGCGCGGGCGCAAAAATTCACGGAAATTCTTGAGAAAAACTCGTCAAATGAGTTGACTTGTATTACAAAAGTATGTTAGAATAATAACCGTCGCAAAACTTCGGGTTCTTTTGGAAACAATATAATTTGCGGGTGTAGTTCAATGGTAGAATTCCAGCCTTCCAAGCTGGTCGCGTGGGTCCGATTCCCATCACCCGCTCCAATTTAACCAATTAACATGAGCCTGTAGCTCAGCTGGATAGAGCAACGGCCTTCTAAGCCGTTTGCCGGGGGTTCAAATCCCTTCAGGCTCGCCATTTTTGCGGTGGGTATAGCTCAGTAGGTTAGAGCGCCAGGTTGTGGCCCTGGAGGTCATGGGTTCGAGTCCCACTACTCACCCCATATTTTCTATTTTGGGGTGTCGCCAAGCGGTAAGGCACGAGACTTTGACTCTCGCATTCGTAGGTTCAAATCCTGCCACCCCAGCCAAACACCTTTTTTAGGTGATAAATTTACGGTCCATTAGCTCAGCTGGCAGAGCACTTGACTTTTAATCAAGTGGTCCCGCGTTCGAATCGCGGATGGATCACCATACTCCGCGGCCGTGGCGGAATGGCAGACGCGCCGGCCTTAGGAGCCGGTATCTTACGATGTGGGAGTTCAAGTATCTTCGGCCGCACCAATTCAAATATTTTTTTGCATTC
>JAITOQ010000095.1 GCA_031289865.1 Clostridiales bacterium | reverse complement strand
TTAATCATCGGCTTCATTTTGTTTTATCGAGAATAAAAAGCAATGAAGCAAAGACCTTAAAGATATACTCTCTCTAACAGTATGAAGCATTCGAGAAAATTTGTCAAGTGTTTTTTAGTCCTTATGAAGCATTCGAGAAAATTTGTCAAGTGTTTTTTAGTCCTTTAAAAGTAGGCGTTATTTAAAGTAGGTGTCATTCTGAGCTTGCGAAGAATCTCAAACGTCGGCGGTATCATTTTACCAAAACTTTCAATTTTCAACTTTCCACTTTTAAGTTATGAATAAGTATTGACACGCGCCCATATTTGTAGTACAATACTTATAATCAAAACAACAAGACCAAATAAGGAGTTGTAAATTTATGAAAAAGAAAAGACGCGGACTTATTGTCTTTATCGCTTTGGCGGTATTATCGGTGACGGCGGTCGTGACGGGATTGTCGATCATCTTTGGATTTTCCGCCGCTAATGAAAAGCGTGACGGTACCGTCGGCTTTGAATTTGTCGAACGCCTCGGTGCGGGAATCAATCTCGGTAATGCGTTGGAGGCATTCGGTGACCCCTTGGACGGAAGCTACGAGACCTCGTGGGGAAATGCCGCGCTTACGGAAGAGGTGATACAAAAGGTCGCCGACGCGGGCTTTTCATCCGTACGTTTACCTATAACTTGGGTGTTGAGGACGGGCGTTGCGCCCGACTATCTCATATCGCCGACGTTTTTGGCGCGGGTAAAAGAGGTGACGGATTGGATACTTGCCGCGGATATGATTGCGGTGATAAATATGCACCACGACGATTATTATTGGTTTATTCCGAATCCCGCACACGAGGAGGCGACGGCGCGTCAATACAAGGCAATGTGGACGCAAATCGCGGTGTTCTTTAAGGATTACGGAGAAAATTTGGTCTTTGAAGCCTTTAACGAACCGCGTGTCGTCGGCAGTGTCGGCGAATGGTCGGGCGGCAGCGTCTTTACCAGAAACGTCCTAAACCGCTTAAACCGCGTATTTGTCGATACGGTGCGCGCAAGCGGAGGAAATAACGCGAACCGCTTTTTGTTTTTGCCCGATTACGGCGGGGCGGTGGACGCAAACGCGGTAAAGGGTTTGGAAGTCCCTACGGGCGATACGAGACTCATCGTCGCCGTGCATCTCTACAAGCCGCGTGACTTTGCGACCGATCACAATATGAGTGCGGCGACTTTTACGGAAAAGGACAAAAAAGCCGTCGACAAGATTTTTAAGCTGTTAAAGGACACCTTCATTTCAAAGGGAATTCCCGTCGTAATCGACGAGTTTGGCGCGCATGCAAAGAATAACGAAGCGGAGCGCGCCGCATACGCCGCCTACGTCACCGCCCGCGCAAAAGCCGAAAAAACCGCCGCGTTTTGGTGGGACAACGGCGTAAATACAACCGCCTTTACGGACGACGCATACGGTATCTTGGACAGAGCGACGGGTGAATTTAAATATCCGTTGATCGTTAAAGCGTTGACGGGAAAGGACTTGTAAATCCTTTGACAAAACAAATAGCCGATTTCATTCTCGTAGGGGACGATGCCTTCATCGTCCCGTATCCGAATAAAAAAGCAGATGTCATTCTGAGCGCGGCGAAGAATCTAAAACGTTAGCTAATCCTTTGACAAAACAATTCCATTGTGATAAAATAAAGGCATAAACACACACAAAACGCTTTTTGAGGAATAACGAAATGCACGATAAAATTTCGGACGAAAATATACAGAGGATATTAGACGAATTTAATTATGCGGGGCGTTTTATCGGGCTTGCGCCGTACGGCGCGGGGCATATCAACGACACCTTTTTAATCGAGTTTGATACGCCCAAAACCTATTACATACTACAGCGTATCAACAGCGGGATATTTCAAAACGTACCCGCGCTCATGCGCAACTTTGAGCTTGTCACGGATTTTTTAGGTAAAAAATGCCTTGCGGCTGGCGTTGACCCAAAACGCGGCGCGCTGACCCTCATCTATACGCGTTCGGGAAAATCGTATGTCAAATTAAAAGACGAATATTTTCGCTCGTTCGTTTTTATCGACCGCGCCACCGCGCACCAAAGCGTGGAAAAGCCCGAACATTTTTTTGAAGCGGGCAGAGCGTTCGGTAGGTTTGCCGCGCTCCTCGGCGAGTTTGACGCGTCACAATTATTTGAATCTATACCGAATTTTCACGACACGGCAAAGCGTTATGCGACCTTTATCCGTACGCTTGAGAGCGATACCCAAAAGAGGGTCGCGGGGGTAGCGGACGAGATAGCCTTTACGTTAGCGCGCAAAGCTATCACAAAAAAGGTCGTCGATCTACTCTCAAAAAACGAGCTGCCCCTCCGCGTGACCCACAACGACACAAAGCTAAACAACGTCATGATAGACGACGAGAGCGGCGAGGGCATAGCGGTCATAGACCTCGATACGGTCATGGCGGGTTCGCTCCTATACGACTTTGGGGATTCCATTCGTTCGGGGTGTAATACGGGCGCGGAGGATGAAAAAAATCTCTCGCTTGTGCATTTTGATTTAGGGCTTTTTGAAAGCTATGCGAGGGGTTATTTAAAAGAGGTCGGAGGCTTTATCACCCAAAAGGAACGCGAGCTTTTGACATTCGCGCCTATTCTCATGACCTTTGAATGCGGAATGCGGTTTTTGACCGACTACTTAGACGGCGACCGTTATTTCAAGACAAAATATCCCGAACACAACCTCGACCGCGCACGCACCCAGTACAAGTTAGTCGCGGAAATGGAGCAGAGAACGGAGGACATGAAGAGGATTTTAGAGGAATGTTTTTAATGCAGAATGCAAGTAGAATGCAAAATGCAGAATGCAGAATGCAGAATGCAGAATAGCGGATAAAAACAAATGCCGGTGTAGGGGACGATGCCCTCATCGTCCCGAAAAAAACAAGGGAATAACGCAAAAGTATTCTACAAAACGGCATTATATAGAATACTCTACGACGCGAAGTATTCCAAAAAAACAGCCTAAAACAGCATAAAAAATCATAATATAATCGTATATAGGAGCAAAAATCATGAAAATTTTAGTAACGGGCGGTACGGGCTACATAGGCAGCCACACCGTGGTAAAGCTGATCGAGGCAAATTACAACGTCGTGATCGTCGACAATCTCTCCAACAGCAAAGAGGACGTCGTCGACAAAATCAAGACGATTACGGGTGTAAAACCGAATTTTTACAAAGCGGATTTATTAGACAAGGGATTGCTTGCGCGGATTTTTCAAAGGGAAAAGCCCGCCGCCGTCATTCACTTTGCGGGGTTGAAAGCGGTCGGAGAATCCGTCGCGCTCCCTCTCAAATATTACCGCAATAATATCTTAGGGACGCTCAATCTCCTTGAGGTTATGGCTGAATACAACGTGAAAAATTTTGTATTCAGTTCGTCCGCGACGGTCTACGGAAAGCCCGCAAGCGTACCTATCCGCGAGGATTTTCCTCTCTCGACGACCAATCCTTACGGCGCGACGAAGCTCATGATAGAAAACATTCTGCGCGACGCATACACCGCGGACAATAGTTTAAACATTGCGATTTTGCGCTATTTCAATCCCGTCGGCGCGCACAAGAGCGGTCTGATCGGCGAAAATCCGAACGGTATACCAAACAATCTCGTACCGTACATGATGCAAGTCGCGGTCGGTAAGCTCGAATATCTCCGCGTATTCGGCGACGATTACAAGACGCCCGACGGGACGGGCGTCCGCGACTATATCCACGTCGAGGATCTCGCGGAGGGGCATATCCTCGCGCTCAAAAAATTGGAAGAAAAGATCGGAGTCGTGACCTACAATCTCGGTACGGGGATAGGTTACAGCGTACTCGATATGATCAAAGAATTTTCAGAGGTCTTAGCGCGTCCGCTCCCGTACAAAATCGTCGAAAGGCGTGCGGGAGATATCGACGAATGTTACGCTGAAACGCTGCTCGCCGAAAAAGAAATCGGATTTTCCGCAAAGAAAAATCTGAAGAATATGTTTGAGGACAGTTGGCGGTTTCAAAAGAAAAACAAGTAAAATAATACTTTGTAAACAAGCGAAGTATTCCAAATAGCGGGCTTTTATAGAATACTCTAACGCAGATAAAAAGCCGATGTCATTCTGAGCATAGCGAAGAATCTAAAACGTCGGCTGTATAATGGCAATACAAAAAACGATTAAGGAATCGACACCATGAAAAAAATATTGATAATTAACGGACCGAATCTCAACGTGATCGGCGACCGTGAAAAGGACGTGTACGGCGAAGGCTCTTACGACGCTCTCAAAAAATCTCTCCAAACCCTTGCCAAGGAATTGTCCGTGTCGGTAGAGGTCTTTCAGAGTAACTCCGAGGGCGAAATAGTCACGCGCATACAAGAGGCAAAAGGCGAGTTTGACGGTATCGTCATAAACGCGGGCGCGCTCACGCACTACAGCTATGCCACGTACGACGCGTTAAAGTATACCGAGCTCCCCGTGGTTGAGGTTCATATCTCAAATATTTTTCAGAGAGAAGAATTCCGCAAAACCTCCGTGCTTTCGTCCGCATGCGTCGGTATTATATCGGGACTCGGACGTAAAGGATATGAGTATGCGGTGAGGTTTTTGGCGGAAAGCGGAAAATAGTAATTGACGGGTTGTCAAAATATTTTTCCGAATAACAATAATTCAGTTGACAAAGAAAACGAATTCCGATATAATATTATGCTGATGGATATAGATATTTCAAATTTAGCCGACGGGCAAAGCCGTGAGTTTTCATTTGAGTTTGCGGAGGCTGCGGAGTTGTTCGGAGAACGGCTTGTGCATTTTAACGAACCCGTCACGATAAAGGGTTCGGCGACGGCTGTCGGGGAGGACGTTGCGGTTTTTGCGGAGATAAAGGCAAAGCCCGTCTTTCATTGCGACCGCTGTTTGACAGAGGTCAAAAAGGATATTTCCGTCAGTGTCAGCGACGTGTATTTTCAAAATCCGGAGAGCGAGGAATGCTACCGATACACGGGAGGCGTGATTTCTCTCGACGAGTTGGTGAAAGAACGGTTTGTTTTGTCCTTTCCCGAATACGTCGTGTGTAAAAAGGATGGTAAGGGTTTGTGTCCGTCTTGCGGCACGGACTTAAACATAAATAAATGTAATTGTAAGGATACAGACAGAGAGAGTCGCGACAATCCGTTTGCGGTGTTGTCCGAACTAACGTCGGGAGGCAAAAATGGCAGTACCAAAAAGAAAAACATCTAAAGAAAGAAAACGCACCAGAGCGGCAAATTGGAAAGTGACCGCTCCAAATCTCACGGAATGTCCGCAGTGTCATGAAAAAAAGCAGAGCCACGTGGTCTGCCCTCATTGCGGTTATTACAAAAACGAGTTGATCGTCGCGCCGAAACAAAAAAGCGAATAATTGAACGGCTGCTTACGTCGTAATGCGGTTTTAGTTTTTTCGCAAGTCGGGAGGAACTGTCTTATGGGACAGTCCTTTTTGCGTTTCATGGAATGATTGATTACGCAAAAAAAACAATGTCATTCTGAGCTTGCGAAGAATCTAAAATGTCAGCGTGATTTAATGCGGAATGCAAAATGCAAAATGCAGAATTGCGGATAGTTAGAGATGTAAGTTTAGAGAAATCGTTTTAGATTCTTCGCATTCGCTCAGAATGACACTTGCTTTTTTAAAATTCAGAATCCTAAATTTTCAACTCTCAACTCTCAACTTTCAACTTAAAAAGAGGTCTTTATGTCAGAATCAAAATCAAACAAAATAAAAATTGTACTCGACGCATTCGGCGGTGATAATGCGCCGTCAGAGATAGTCAAGGGCGCGGCGGAAGCGTTAAAAAACGACCTTGAGCTTTTTGTCGTTTTGACGGGAAAAAAGGAAAAAATCGAGGCTGTCTTGTCGGAAATCGGGTTTAAATCGGATAGGTTGGAAATAATAAACGCCGACGAAGTCATCACAAACGACGAAGTGCCGACGACGGCGATCCGCAGTAAAGAAAACTCCTCTTTGGTGGTCGGACTTGACTACTTAAAAACGCATGACGACGCTCACGCTTTTGTCTCCGCGGGGAGTACGGGGGCGGTCTTGACGGGCGCGACCTTGCGGATCGGGAGGATCGAGGGTGTGACGCGTCCCGCGCTTGCGCCGCTCATTCCTTGCGTAGACGGGTCGAATATCCTCTTGATAGATTGCGGCGCAAACGTCGATTGCAAGCCCGATATGCTGTTACAGTTCGGTAAAATGGGCGCGGCTTACGTCAAAGCCCTCGGTATAAAAAATCCGCGTGTCGCCCTCCTCAACAACGGCGCGGAGGAAAAAAAGGGTAACGAGCTGACAAAAGCGGCTTTTGTCCTCTTAAAAGAATCGGGTTTAAATTTTATCGGGAATATGGAGGCGCGTGACATTATGTCGGGCGGCGCGGACGTCCTTGTCGCCGACGGTTTTGCGGGGAATATCGCGCTAAAGGCGAGCGAGGGAACCGCGCTCTCTATTCTCAAGCTTTTAAAAGAGGCGATTATGAACAACGGACCGCTTACAAAGCTTGGCGGGCTGTTGATAAAAAAATCTCTCGGCGGGCTTAAAAAGACCTTGGATTACAGCGAATACGGCGGTTCGCTTTTCGTCGGCGTAAAAAAGATTGTCATAAAGTCGCACGGTTCGTCAAAGGCGGGTACGATTGCCGCGTCTATCAAGCAAGCCGCGGATTTGGCGCGTGCGGGCTTGGTACAAAAAATAGAAAAAGAAATATAGAATAGTTGGAGCATTCTACATTTTGGGGTTTTCCGGAATACTTCGCAACGTAGAGTATTTTACAAAATGGCTGTTTTTGGAATACTTCGCATTAAAAAAGGGATATTTTTATGGAACACATTACGGACGACCGTCTGTCGGAGATTGAAAAAATCCTCGGCTATTCGTTTAGGCGAAAGGCTTTACTTCGGCTTGCTTTGACGCATTCGTCGACGAATCCGTCGGACAATAACGAGCGTCTTGAATTCGTCGGCGACGGCTTTTTGGCTTTTGTCACGGCGGATTATTTGATGAGGAATTTTGAAGAGGACGAGGGCGTCTTGACCGAAAAAAGAAAGAGCCTTGTCCGCAAGGAAACCCTTGCAAAAATCGCTCAAGAACACGGTATAGACAAATTTCTCTCCGCATCCAAAAATCTGAACTATTCGGAAAAAGTGACGTCCTCTCTATTTGAGGCACTCATTGCGGCGGTCTATTATGACGCGGGGTTTGAAAAAGCGTACGCGTTTGTCCTCCGCTTTTTAAAGAAATACCTAAGCCGCGAGGAAAAGGACTACAAATCCCTCCTACAAGAACTTGCCGTCAAGATATGTAAAGACTATCCCATATACACCATCACAGAAAAAAACGACGACGGCAAAAAAATCTTTACTTGCAGCGTGTCCCTATGCGGCGAAACGAGAGGCGCGGGAATAGGCTCCACCAAAAAAGAAGCGCAACAAAACGCCGCAAAAGAAGCCTATACTTTTGCACAAACGAAGAAGTCGGGAGAAGAAGGATAAATTACCGCGAAACAAAAAGTAGGTGTCATTCTGAGCTTGCGAAGAATCTAAAACATTTGTCGGTATACTTAAAAATCTTAGCGGCATCAAACGGTAAAGCAATAGGCAAAAACAATAAGTCGTATAAAAAAAGTGGCGTTATTCCACACCTTAGGAACACCGCCGCTTTTTTTTGCATTTTTTATCAAATTTTATATTTTTTTTCAGAAAATCTATTGACGGCAAACCGAGGTTTATGCTATACTAAATATACCACACATTTGAATTATAAAATTAGGCGAGGTGTTTTTTTTATTTTAATTTGGATACAATCATGGTATTTAGGTAAAAAGTGTATTTTTTCCTGAATGAGGTGATTGTGTTTAATTAAATGAACATTTTGCTGATTCAAATGTGTGGTAACATTGGAGAGATACACTTTTTATATCACGCATTTTTACAGACAAACTAAATCTCTTCCCGATGTTTTAAAGAAAAAAGCATGTAGGAGGAGATTTTTTTCATGGCTGAAACACTAAAGTGCACAAGCTGCGGCTCGATTAAGTTAGAGCAGTTAAAAGGAGAGTTGTATCGGTGTCGTAGTTGCGGCGCGACGGTAAACTTTTTAAACGTCACGGATACCGACAAGGTTCGGTTTAATCTGGCGACGGTATACCGTCAAGCGGGGGACTTTGACAAGGCGCGGACCTTGTATCGCGAAATTGCAAACGATAACGAAGAGGGACTCGCTTCGGCGGAGGCGCGGTTCGGACTCTTTTTGTGCGACTATTCGGTCATGTTTGAGGAGAACCAAGCCACGGGCGAAAAATTCCCGTCGTTTTACCGCATGAGCGACAAGCCTATCGACGAGAACGAAAACTTAAAAAAGGCTATAGAGCTGTCCGCGGAGTTTTCGGAAACACGCGACGGCTATATAGAGCAGTCCGAGCGCATAGCGGAGGTTCTCAAGACCTACAGAAAAATCGCCGCCGAAACAAAGCCGTGGGATATTTTTATCAGTTTTAAAAAATCGGATAAAAACGGTAACTTAACTAAGGACTATGTCCTCGCACAAAAGTTATATGGTACGTTAATTAAAAAATATACGAGAATTTTTTACAGCGATACCGCTTTGGACTCGTTGACCGTGAGGGAGTACGAGCCTAATATTTATTACGCATTATACAGCGCAAAAGCTATGATAGTTATATGCTCCGACCGTGAAAATCTTGAGGCTCAATGGGTAAAAAACGAATGGAGCAGATTTCTCGCGCTAAATCACAACGCCGCGCTGATCCCGGTCTTTATGGACGGGTGCGACATCTCCGACCTACCGAAAGAGATAGGTAAGCGTCAAGGATATGCGGTCAAGGACATGGACTTTTTTTCACGCTTGGACGACACCTTGGACGCGCTTGTAAATTCGGATGAACGAAAAGCCGAGCTTGCAAAGTGCGCAGAGGAGGAGCGGCTAAAGCGCGAGAGAGAGGACGCGGAACGCGCCGAGAGATTTCGCACGGAGGCGGCGACCGCCGCAAGAGAAGCCGCCGCGACTGCCGTTCGCGGGATATCGTCCGGAGGAGGTCCGTCAGTCGCGACGTATTTGGAGAGAGCAGAGATAGAGCTATCAAACGGCGATTATACAAAGAGCTTTCAGATTTTGGATAGCGCGCTCAATCTCGACGGAAAGAACAGCAAGCTTTGGTGGCTGATGTTTCTCGCGGAAAAAAAGCTATCGAGTGAAAAAGACTTGCCTAATTTATACGAAACCGATTGGTCTGAAGACAAACGATTTGAATCGGCAATGAAATTTGCTGACGTTGGAGAAAAGCATTTCTTTGAAAATTTAATCTATCTGTGGATAAAGGATAGAATCAAGCGTGTTGCAAAATATCTGAAACAAGGGGATTTCATATCGGCGCAGAAATACTTAAACTTGATTGCCGTCAAATTGGAACGGTATGGAAAAGAAGAGGTTGAAGCGTACAACCGACTGGAGCGCGAGGCGCGGTTTGCGAGGAATTGCAGTGAGCTTTTGTCAAAATACGGCTGCAAAGAAGTGAGCGAATTAGTCGGTGTAGGCGGTCTTTTTGACAATGAAAATTTTAAGCAGCTCAAAAAGCTTGCCTCTGATACGCAAGGCGAGGAAGGGGAAAAATATTTGAGCGCCGTTGAAAGCCTTTTAAACACGGCGGAAGAGAACGGCAAAAAATATCGTGAAAACTTTGATTGGGCGAGAGCCAAGGCCGAAAAAACTGTCGCTCAAAAATTGGAGTTAGTCGCCGAGAGTGAAAAGAGAATAGCGGAAATCCAAAGCGAAACCGAGAAGATAGATAAAAGCAAAAAGGTAGAAGATCGGTTTAATCGAACTTTTCAAATTGTTTCGGGGATCATATATTTTCCATTGTTTTTATTGGTGCTGATAAGTGCGGAACTCAACATTTTAGTTTTCGATGGGATTTTTGGGAGTTACTTTGGCAAAGATGTTTGGTTCTTTATTCGTTTGGTCTTTTGGGGAGTTGTGTTTCTTGCGGCATTTGTCGGCGCAATATTGTTACATATCCATTTAGATGACGGGGATTTGTTTGGGACTAAGAAAGGTGAAAAAAGTAACAATGACAATGATATTTGGGGTTTTATCATACTAATTGATATTCCTTGGATACTTTGCGTTCGGCTACCGTATAAAAAATTATATAATGTTTTTATAAAACCGAAAATAAAGAAAAGGGAAGAGGAAAAATTGTCAAGTGAGCAAGAATTGCTATCTTTAAATAACAGAATAAAGCGGATTAAGGACACAATACTATCGGATTCTATTAAAGGATTTCCGACGACTTGTTCAAGTGCCGTATGTAAAACGTGTATCGAAAAAACAAAGGAGTACACCGATAAAGTTTTGCATTCCGATAAATAATAAACTTTTATAGGAGGATAACACTATGTTGTTTAAAAAAGAAAAAAACACAAAGGAAGACAAACCGTTAGAGGTCTACGCGAGCCGCGGAAACAACAGCGTGTTTTTTGAACGGCACACGGTAGCCGAGCCGTGCGGAGGAAAGCATATCGCCGTGATTGTCAACGAGCAAGAGGAATTCGGCTTGTTGATGACGGACGGAATACTCCGCGACACGCTCCACGGCGGCAAGGAGGAGCTGACCCTCGCGGAGGGAACCGCTCGCGCCGAAGTGATTTTTATGAGCAAAAACGCGAAAGAAAAATTTGATTGGGGGACGCGTGAAAAATTCGACTTTGAGGACCCCGTTTACCGTATTCCGATAAAAATCGGCGTGAACGGCGAGCTGGAAATTAGGGTTGGCGAGCCGCGCAAGTTTTATACGCTCTTAGTCGGCAGAGAGACGGTCTACGACAAGGAAAAGCTAAAGGAGCGAATCCTCGGAAAGCTGCTGTCCTATATAAAGCCGACGGTAGCGCGGTACATGACCGAGCGGAATCTCTCATACTCAAACTTTTCACAGCACCTCGCGGAGATTGCGGAGAGCATAGAGCGCGATATAGAAAAAAGGTTTTTTGAGGAGTACGGCTTAAAGGTAGGCGGCTTTTTGATAGACGGAATCCTATTTGACGAGGAGAGCAAAAAAGCTATTGCGGAAAAGCGCGGGAAAATCGAAAGAAAAGCCGAGGACGAAGAAAACCGCGAGGAGCGCGAAAAACGTGAGGCAAAAGAGCTGGAGGAGCGCGAAAAACGCGAAGTAAGAGAACGTGATGACTTGATAGACGAGCGCGAATACCGCCGCAAGGTAGAGATGAGAAAGCTCGACATAGAGGAAAAAGCTGTTATTGCCAAAAGCCTTTCCGACGAAAAAAAGCCGCTTGTCTGTCTGCATTGCGGTACGGTCTTGCACGACGGCGCAAGGTTTTGCAGTCTTTGCGGCAAAAATCCGACCGCAAACATTTGTCCGAAATGTAGCCACGAGAACCAAAAAATCGCGGTGTTTTGCTCCGATTGCGGAACAAAATTGTAAGGACGGATTTTAAACGAACTTAGTCAAATAAAAAGCTTGTGTTATTCTGAGTGTAGCGAAGAATCTAAAACGTTAGCTGTATTAAATAAAAAACAAAAAAAGGAGGAAAAATTATTTATGAGAGATTTTATAATCGGCGCAATTGCGTCCGAAGAATTAGCTATCATACTTATTGCTGTTGCTATCGTCGTCGGAGGTACAATATGGGTCTTGTTTTACTTGAAGAGCAAGAAAAAAGCACCGCAC
>JAITOQ010000040.1 GCA_031289865.1 Clostridiales bacterium | reverse complement strand
TATGCCGTATTTTTCGTGCAGCTCCTTCATAAATTCGTCCGCAAACACCTTGCATATCGCGCTCGAAGCGCGTGCGTTCGGGATTTTACGGATTTTTTCCAAGCTTGAATAAAACGGGATATAGTTGACGCGTATTCCGATGTCCCCCAATATTCTCTCGATTTCTACTTGGTCGATATAGCTGACGGTGGGCGGCGCGAATAGATTTAAGAGGTCGTCCTCGGTTTCGCCCTTAGGCGCGTCCTTCAATATATATTGCGAAATGGCGAGAAATGCGGAGTCGTAGCCCGACGCGCAAATCTTTGACTTGAACCCCTCGCAATGCACGGGTACGACTATCGACGGTATCTCCTCGCTCACATCCGACACAACGGCCTCTATATCGTCCCCGATAATTCCCGATGAGCAAGAGGTAAATACAAAAATAATTTTGGGCTGATATCTATCGTACGCGAGCCGTATCGCCTTGCGGAGTTTTTCCTCACCGCCCAAAATTATATCCCTGTTATCTAGGTTGGTGACTATCACGCGCGCATTCTTCATAGCAAAGCTGCCGCGGTGAATTTGTCCGACGCGAAACCAATCGTTTGCCATACAGCAGCAGCCCGTACAGCCGAGCGGAGAATGCAAGACAAACGCGGCGTCCTCCATAGAGAGTAGCGCCATAACGGAATTTGTCTGACGGCATTGCAAGCCCTGACTGAATACGCGGTCGGCGCGCCCCAAGCACCGCTTAGGAAAGCTTTCCGCCGCGTCCGCGCTGTTACCGCCCCAATCCGTAAAGGTTTCGGTGTCCCTCCGCTGTTCGCGGATTCCCGAATAACCGTTTTTCATGATAATCTCCCCTTAATACTATTTTATATTTTTTCCGAAATACATCAATTCCCAAATAGCTTCTCCCGTGACGGATTCCTTTAATACACCGTCCTCAAACGCTTCCACCGTAACGCCTCCGAAAAAGCGGTGATACGCTCCGCTAAAGCCTATGATTTTTGCCGCCAGCTTTACGATTCCCTTTATCTGATCTATCATTTTGAAATTTATAAGGGTCTTTTGCCTTGAAAAGGTGACGCGGTAGCCTTTTTTGCCGTCGCGAAAGTCGTAAACGAGTTTATTGTAGACGGTTTTTCCCGTCGCCTCTTCAAAAAAAGGCTCTTCCTCCGAATAAGTGAGCTTTTCGCCGTCGTCCGCAAGGATTTTCCCGTTTTTTGCAAGCATAAAAATCGGATAGGTCTTGTAGCCGTATTTCTTTTCGCCCGTGATATATGAGGCGATAATCTGATACTCCCCGACCTTTGCCCGCCCCCAATACCAATGGTGCATGAGCTTTGTCATGAGGACATTCCCAAAGTTGTGGTCGTGGTAGCCCGACCCCTCGTGACGGGTGACTTTTCCGTCCAACGTAATCTCCGCGGTCACGCTCCCTTCGGGTACGGACGGGAGCCACGCAAAATACTCTTCGCTTTGCTCTCCGAAAAGGATATGCCCCGTTTGAGGACGCCACGGCGGCACGTTTGCGCTAAGGGTCGCCTTTACCTCTACGACGTCGTTTTTAAAGCCTATCTCGTAATTATGCAAATCGCCCCTTATATAGCAATCGCCGATTTTTATGTCGCAACCGTCTTTTGAGGAAGAAAATGAAATATCGGCAAGCTCTACACGCTCCTCCAAATGCCGACCGTCAGCCGTATCTAAGTCTATTGTCGCATAAGGCGACAAGGGCTTTTGCGGCAGCATCATGCGCTTTGTATAAAAGACTATGACGAGCTTTGTCCCGTCGGTAAGATGCGCGTCAAAATACCACCATTCGTAAGTCCCGACCGCGCCGCCCGTGCGAAAGCCGTCCTCCCATGCTTTTACCGTCTTTTCAAGTCCCAGCGACTTAAACTCCTCAGCCGACGAGCCGAGTCCCGACCGTATTATTTTACTTGACATATTAAACTCCTCTTTTTTTAATCGTTTTGTATTTCTAATAGTTTTCCCGCCCACTTAGACGCCCACTCGCGGAGATCGTTTCCGTCTAAGGGCTGAGGAATATACGACTTTTCGTGAGCGGCTATCTTTTCCGCAATGCGGGTATAGATACGCGCTTGTTCGGAGTCGGGAGCCGCCTCTATCGTCGTCTTGCCTTGCAATTCGCTCTGTGTGACCGTGACCGAACGCGGCACATAATCCACTACATTAGTCTTTGTATGTTCCGCAAAATCGTCTATGATCTCCTTTGAATACGGCTTGTTTATCGAGTTTGCGATGATACCGCCGAGGAGCGCGCCGCCCGAATTTGAATACTTGCAAATCCCCTTAAAGAGGTTGTTTGCGGCGTATATCGCCATAAAATCCGCCGAAGATACCGTAAAGACATGCTCCGCTATCCCCTCCCGTATCGGCATAGCAAAGCCGCCGCATACGACGTCGCCCAAAACGTCATAGATCACTATATCGAGGTCGAGTGTCTCGAATACGCGCTGTTGTCTAAACAGCTCCACCGCCGAAATGATACCGCGCCCCGCACAGCCGACCCCCGGTGCGGGCCCGCCCGCCTCCACGCAATAGATGCCGTTAAAGCCCTTAAATATGACCTCGCCCGCATCTACCGTCTGCTTTTCGCGCATGGTGTCCAATACCGTGGGGATATAATCCCCTCCGCGCAAGGTGTTTGTAGAGTCGCTCTTCGGGTCGCAACCGAACTGCATAACCTTGTAGCCTAATACCGAGAGTGCCGCGCTGATGTTTGAAGAGGTAGTGGATTTCCCGATACCGCCCTTGCCGTAAATCGCTATCTGTTTAATCTTTTTTGCCATTTTTATTCTTCTCCGCTGTCTTTATACTTCTCCGTCACTTTTTATGTCTTTCTGACGTTTCTATACTTTTTTATTTTTCTATATTTTTCCGTTGTTTTTTATAATTCTCCGTTTTTTCTTTCGGAATGAAAGTCATAGAGATGTGATATCAGTCTTGCTAAAGCGTCCCCGACTAAGCCATCGTCGGACAATACCGCAAAGCCGCGGCTCTCCATGTACGCCCGCGAGGGGTATCCGATACGGCTGACGAGTATAATTTTACAATCGGATAGAGTCTCCGCGACCTCGCCGAAGTCGTGTTCCGACCGTCCGCATTGCTTGCAAACGGGTTCGATTTCACGGACTTCCTTAAAAAGAAACGCGCCCTCCGAAAAATCCGATTCGTAGACAAAATATTTCGCGCATTTTCCGAAATGAACGTCCAACGCTTTTCCGTCGGACGACCCTACCGCAACTCTGTAATTCATATATTATTCTTCCTAACCGTGTGAAAATGTCTCCGTGCTTTCTTGCCCGACCGACCTACCCTCAGTTACGCCGGGGATCCCGAACGCGTCCGCACGGCAGCGCGCACAGTGACGGAATACGGGCAAAT
>JAITOQ010000026.1 GCA_031289865.1 Clostridiales bacterium | reverse complement strand
TTTTTTGCAAGGGTCAAAACTGCGGATTTTAGATACGGCTTTTCGGACGGACGGAGCGCGCCCATTTTTTCAAAGTCCTCCGTCGCCTCCTCTTGTATGACGTCTACAATGTCGTCGATCGTGATGATCCCGACGATTCGCCCGTCCGTATCTATGACGGGGAGGGACATGAGGTCGTATTTTTTAAAGGTTTCCGAAACTTTTTCCTTGTCGTCGTGGGTGTATGCAAAGATGACGTTCGTATCCATAATGGCTTCGATTCGTTCCTCATTACGCGCAAGGAGCAAGTCCTTGACGGTGACGACCCCCTCAAGTACGCGTTTCCCGTCCGTGACGTATGCGGTATAGACGGTTTCCTTGTCGATACCTATCCTACGGATTCGCCAAATGGATTCGTCAACCGTGTAATTTTTGTTGAGAATAACGTACTCTATCGTCATCAGACTGCCCGCGCTATCCTCTGAATATCTCAAAAATTGATTGAGAATTTTGCGCTGGTCGGGGTCGGTATGGGAGAGAACCTTGTCCACGACGTGCGCGGGCATCTCCTCCAAAAAGTCGATAGTATCGTCCAAAAACAATTCGCTCAAGACCCCCGCCAACTCCTCATCGGTGAAAGACATCGCCAATTCCTCTTGTATGTCGGAGTCAAAGTAAGCAAAGGTCTCCGCGGAAAGCTCCTTTGGCAAAATCCGATAGAGGATCAAGCGGTCTTTGGGTTCTCGCGCCATGATAGCTTCCGCAATGTCCGCGGGCTGCATGTTTGTCAGCACTAAGCGTAACTGATGAAACTTTTTTTCCGTCAATAGCTCCGTTACGGTGTTTGAGAATTCCTCTTCCACGTTGTCTCCTCCTTTTTGTTTTTATCCTTAATTTTCAACTCTCAATTTTCAACTTTCAACTCAAAAATCCGTCATTTCCTCGCCGCCTAAAACATGGATATGCAAATGAAAGACGGTCTGTCCCGCAAGCGCGCCGCGATTGACGACAAGGCGAAAGCCGTCCTCTATACCGAGGATAGGCGCGATTTCCTTTAGCGTTTTGAGTATCGTTCCGAGATCGGAGGCGGTGCTTTCCGTTAGGCTTGTAATATCCGCGTAATGCTCTTTAGGTATCAAGAGAAGATGTATCTTTTTTTTGGGATTTATGTCGCGAATGACAAAAAATTTATCGTCCTCATAGAGCTTTTGCGAGGGGATTTCCCCCGCCGCAATTTTGCAAAAAATACAATTCGGGTCTTTCATGATCGTTTCTCCTTTATTTGTTTAATGCAGAATGCTTTTTTAAATGCAAAATGCAAAATGCAGAATGCAGAATTGAGGATTATAAGTAGGTGTCATAACGTATAAAAAAACATGTGTCATTCTGAGCTTGCGAAGAATCTCAAACGATTTCCCCGAATCACATCTTTAATTATCCTTACCTATTCCTTTTTTATTTGTTGTTGTAAAGCCGCCGTTTGAGATTCTTCGCATTCGCTCAGAATGACACCGACTTTTTATTGCGCATCGACTTTTTATTTAGCTACGAGAACTAATTTGTTTTCCACAAGGTCGCAAGAGGTCAAATAATATTTGATTCCGTCCTTTTCTACAAGAAATTCCGCTCGAATGTCCTTGCCGTGCAAGTGTCCGTAAATGACGGCGGTCACGGGATATTCCCTTAAAATCTCCGTAAATCCGCTGTCCTCATATCTCGCGTTCATCGGCGGGTAATGCGTCATCACATATAAGTCCTCACCGCCCGTTCGCAGCTTGACGGCGGCGTCGAGGGTCATCTTGAGGCGAAGCTTTTCTCGCTCATAAATCTTGACGTCCTGTTCGTCCGAATTTTGGTCGGGAATGGTCCAACCGCGTGTACCGCAAAAGACCGAACCGCCCAATTTTAACGCGTCGTTTTGGATAGCGTACACGCTTTCGGGCAAAATAGACTTTACCTTGACATAAGAGCTCCACCAATATTCGTGGTTTCCACGAATAATAATCTTTTTTCCTTTGAGCGCGGCAATCTCTTTGAGATCCGCAACCGCCTCTTCAAGGCGCATCGCCCACGAAATATCGCCCGCAATGAGGACAATATCGTCCTCGCCGACCTTTTCGCTCCAATCCTCTTTTATCCGCTCCCAATAATTCTCCCACTGACCGCCGAATATGTCCATCGGTTTGTTGACGGAATTTGACAGATGGAGGTCTGATATCGCAAATATAGCCATTTTTTACCTCTTATAATGAGCACTGTGTATAGTATAGGTAACAAGTAATAAGTAATAGGTAATAAGTGATGATTTTGAGAGATGTGATTCAGAGAAATCGTTTTAGATTCTTCACATTCGTTCAGAATGACATCGGCTTTTTATAGGAGCGAAGCGATACCTTACTTATTACCTATTACCTAATACTTATTACTTGAAAAATCCTCATCTATTACATATTACTTAAAATTAAAACCACGCTGCAATGTCGATTCCCGCAAGCACCAACCTATCCACCACAATCAACCCGACAAACAAAAGCGCGTAAAACACTGCGGAGAGATCCCTCTTTTCGTATTTTAATATCTTCATTTTTGTCCGTTTGTCGGAGAGATTATAACATCTCGCGTCAAGGGCAAGCGCAAGCTCGTCGGCACGGCGAAAAGAGCTGATAAAGAGCGGGATAAGGATAGAGAGCATAGCTTTTGCCTTTTGAAAGATATTACCCGTATCAAATTCCGCGCCCCGCGCCTTTTGCGCCGAAATAATCTTTTCGGTTTCCTCTTGTATCGTCGGGATAAACCGAATGGCGATACTCATGATGACGGCTATGTCGTGGACGTTGATTTTTAGATAGGTCAAGGGCTTTAGGACGCTTTCGATTGCGTCCGTGAGGGCGTTCGGCGTGGTCGTTAAAGTGAGAATAGCCGTCCCCATGACGAGTAAAATCAGCCTAAAAGCCATAGTCGCCGAAAAGATAAGCCCCTCTATAGTGATTTTCAGTTTCCAATATTCAAAAAGTACGCGCCCCTCGCCGTAAAAAAAGATATTTATAATCATGGTCAGCGAGAGGAGAACGATGACTGCGCGCAAACTCTTTAAGACCGTCTTAAACGGGATTTTTGAGAATGCAATCACGACGGTAATATATGCCGCGACCGCGATATATCCCAAAAGCGACTTGACGAAAAAGACCGCGATTATGTAAAAAAAGACAAACAAAAGCTTTGTACGAGGGTCAAGTCTGTGTATAAGCGACTCGGCGGGATAGTATTGACCGAATGAAACGTCTTTCATAATCCCCCCTCCTTATACGCGTCGGCTATCGTCCGTACAAAGTCCGATTGCCTTACGGCACCGTCGGATTTTCGTCCGAGCGCACGCGACAGCTTGACCGTGATCGGTATATCTAAGCCGTGAGCGATTAAATCGTCGGCGTGCTGTCCGACGTCCGTTATATTAAAATCCGCAAAAATCTTTCCGTCGTCGAACGCGGCGATACGATCCGCATATTCGGTAATTTCGTCGATATCGTGAGAGATCACAACCACCGTCGAGCCGTGTGACGCCTTTATTTTGAGTATAAGACGATATATGTCGTCCTTGCCTTTCGGGTCAAGCCCCGCGGACGGCTCGTCAAGTATAAGGTATTTCGGCTTCATCGCTATGACACCCGCGATTGCGGCGCGTCTTTTCTCCCCGCCGGACAGCTCGAACGGCGACCGATTTTTAAAAGCTTCAAAGTCAAGTCCGACCAACTCCATCGCTTCGTGCGCGAGGGCTTCGCATTCTTCGGGCGGCTTCTTCATGTTTTTGGGACCGTAAGCGACGTCCTTTAAAACCGTGTCGGCGAACAGCTGCGCCTCCGGATATTGAAAGACCATACCGACCTTTTGACGCAATAGCTTGTAGTCCGGCTTTTTTGCGGAGAGGTCTATACCGTCCACGTCTATCGTCCCTTCATAAGCCTTTAACAAGCCGTTTAGGTGACGGATAAAGGTACTCTTGCCGCTCCCCGTCGAGCCGATGATTCCCAAAAAATCCCCGTCGGAAATCACGAGAGAAACGCCGTCGAGGGCTTTTTTCTCATACGGCGTGCCTTTCATGTAAATATAGGACAAATTTTTTACGGTAATGGACATTTTTGGTGTGTTCCTTATCTATTGTTTTATAGAATGCTTTTTAAAGTTGAAAGTTGAAAATTGAAAGTTGAAAAATGAGGATAAAAAGAGATGTGATTCGGAGAAATCGTTTTAGATTCTTCACTCCGTTCAGAATGACACTTGCTGTTTACGGAATGACACTTGTTTTTTATCCGCAATTTTCAACTTTCAATTTTCAACTTTCAAC
>JAITOQ010000016.1 GCA_031289865.1 Clostridiales bacterium | reverse complement strand
ACGTTCACTTCGGCGACGGGGTTTATGCAAATTTTAATCTGACGCTGGTGGACGACGCGGATATTTTTGTCGGCAACCATGTTTTGTTCGGTCCGAACGTCACCGTTTGCGCCGCAACTCACCCCCTTGACCCCGAATTGCGCCTCCGCGCCGCGTCGTATAACAAGCCCGTCACGATAGGCGATAATGTATGGGTCGGTATGGGTTCGCTTGTTTTACCGGGTGTCACGATAGGCGAAAACAGCGTCATAGGCGCGGGAAGTATCGTCACAAAGGATATCCCGCCGAACGTCCTCGCGTACGGCTCGCCGTGCCGCGTGATACGAGAGCTTGACGAGCGTGATAAAATGTATTACGATAGGGATAAAAGAGTGGACTTTTAAATTGAAAATTGAAAGTTGAAAATTGAAAGTTAAGGATAAAAAGAGAGCGGAATTTTATTCCGCTTATATTTTATAGAAAATCCCTTAAAAACGGAGCTATTTGTTTTTGACGGAACACTCGTCCGCTGTGGAAAACGCCGTATAATGAAAATACGGGCGAATTTTTGATATGTTACTTAAAAACAGTTTCTTTTTTTTAATAAATGTGATATAATATTAGCGGTAGGAGAGCAAAATGTACCGTATAACCTTACCGAAAGAAAATATCTTGGGTATTCTTGCTTTTGACGAAAAAAACGCGGGGCATATCGAGGTCTTGACGCGGTACGCTCACCTTAAAAGAGCCGTATTTTTGGGCGCGGAACGGGAAATCAAAGCTTTGATTTTGGCGGACTATACGGACGGCGAAAGGTGCTTTGCCGTGGATATCGCGCCGCGGAGCTTATTCGCAAGATTAGAAAAAAATCTATTTTTAAATCTATAAAGGAGCGAAAAACATGGCTAAAAAGATCGCCAAGTACGACGAGGCGGACATTCAAGTATTAGAGGGTTTAGATCCCGTCCGCAAACGTCCCGGTATGTACATCGGCTCGACCGACGAAAAAGGGCTTCACCATTTGGTGACGGAGATCGTCGACAACAGTATCGACGAGGCTTTGGCGGGCTATTGTACGGAGATCAAGGTCTTTATCGAGAGGGACGGTTCCGTCAGCGTGTCGGACAACGGGCGCGGTATTCCGACGGGGATTATCCCAAAAGAGGGAAAGTCGGCGGTCGAGGTCGTGTTGACCAAGCTCCATGCGGGCGGTAAGTTCGGTAACGGCGGTTACAAAATATCGGGAGGGCTTCACGGGGTCGGTCTATCGGTCGTAAACGCGCTTTCCGAATGGCTCGACGTGGAGGTTCGCCAAAACGGCAAGCTGTATAAACAGACCTACAATAGGGGCGTTCCTCAGCGCGATCTTCAAGAGGCGGGAGAGGCTTCCGAAACGGGGACAAAGGTCACGTTTTTTCCCGACTCCGATATTTTTGAAACCCTCGAATTTAACTATGACACGATGAAAAAGCGTTTGCGTGAGCTTGCTTTTCTCAACAAGGGTCTGACGATTTCGATCGAGGACAAGAGGGAGGACAAGGCGCGTGCGGAAACCTTTTACTTTGAGGGCGGTATCATCTGCTTTGTCGAGCAGCTCAACAAGGGGCGCGAGTGCGTATTTAAGGACGTCGTATATATCGACGCGGAACACAACGAAGGCGAGATAGAGATTGCGCTGCAATACAACGACTCGTATGCGGAAAACATATTTACCTACGCAAACAACATAAATACAGAGGAGGGCGGCAGCCATTTAGACGGCTTTAAAAACGCGCTCACAAAGGTAGTCAACGATTACGGCAGAAAGCTGAATCTCTTAAAAGAAGACGAAAAACTGACGGGCGAGGACGTCCGCGAGGGCTTGACCGCGGTCATCAACGTCAAATTGACCGATCCTCAATTTGAGGGGCAGACAAAGACAAAGCTTGGTAACAGCGAGATGCGCACGGCGGTCACAAAGGTCGTCACCGAATATTTCGGGACCTACCTCGAAGAACACCCGAAAGAGGCAAAGGATCTTGTTTCAAAGAGCGTTTTGGCGCAAAGAGCGCGTGACGCGGCGCGTAATGCCCGCGACCTCACGCGTAGGAAGAGCGTACTTGAGAGTACGACCCTCCCCGGTAAACTGTCAGACTGCTCCGACCACGACCCCGCGCATTGTGAGATCTACATGGTAGAGGGTGATTCCGCGGGCGGGACGGCGAAGCAAGGACGCGACAGACGTTTTCAAGCGATTTTACCGCTAAGAGGAAAGATTTTAAACGTCGAAAAGGCGCGTCTGCACAGAATACTTGAGAACGAAGAAATCAAGTCGATGATTACGGCGTTCGGTTGCGGTATTCATCAGGATTGCGACGAAACAAAGCTCCGCTACAACAAGATCATTTGTATGACCGATGCGGACGTGGACGGGAGCCATATACGGATTTTGCTTTTGACGTTCTTTTTCCGTTTTATGCGTCCGCTGCTCGAACACGGGCATATATACGCCGCACAGCCGCCGCTCTATAAGGTGGCGCGGGGAAAGAGCGAGAAGTACTTTTATGACGACGAGTCTCTCGAAGAACATTTGACCGCAAACGGCAGAAAGGGCGTGGACATTCAACGTTATAAAGGTTTGGGAGAAATGAATGCGGATCAGCTTTGGGAGACCACGATGAATCCCGCTTGCAGAACCCTCCTCCAAATCACGATGGACGACGCGTACGAAGCGGACAAGATTTTTTCAATCCTTATGGGCGAACAACCCGAGCTTAGACGCGAGTTTATCGAGCAGAATGCTACGTTGGTCAAGGAACTTGACGTGTAAGTTGAAAATTGAAAGTTGAAAGTTGAAAATTAAGGATAAAAATAAAGAAAGCGTTAAAGTTTTTGAAAAGAGTGCAGAGAAAAAATTTGTTCTAAATCCTACGCGACACAGCGTTCGTCGCGGAGGATTGCAAGACTCTGACAGCGAACGAGTTCGCGTAGGCAGATTCTTCCAAATTTTGTCTCTGTAACCTCTCTTATCTAAAAAGAAAAAAGTTAAGGAGCAATCATGGCGAAGAAAAAAGACAGCGAATACGAGCAAATTATAGACAATACAAAAATTGTCAAACTGCCCGTCGCGGATGAAATGAAAAAATCGTTCATTGCTTATGCAATGGCGGTCAACGTGTCGAGAGCCATTCCCGACGTGCGCGACGGCTTAAAGCCCGTCCATCGTCGTGTTTTGTACGCGATGCACGAATTAGGCTTAGCGAACGACAAGCCGTTTAGAAAATGCGCGAGAATAGTCGGCGACGTGTTGGGTAAATATCACCCTCACGGCGACAGCTCCGTCTATGACGCGCTTGTCCGTCTTGCTCAAGACTTTTCGATCCGTGCGCCGCTTGTCGAGGGGCACGGCAACTTTGGGTCTGTGGACGGAGATCCGCCCGCGGCGCAACGGTATACGGAGGCGCGTCTCGCTAAGATTTCCGCGGAAATGCTCCGCGATATCGACAAAAACACCGTCGATTACTACCCGAACTTTGACGAAACGCTATTACAGCCGAGAGTGCTGCCCGCGAGATTTCCAAACCTTTTGGTCAACGGCGCGGACGGTATTGCGGTCGGTATGGCGACGAGTATCCCTCCTCACAACTTAGGCGAGGTTATCGACGCTACGATTGCACTCCTCCTTAATCCGCTTTCGAGCGTCGAGGAGCTTATGCAATTCATTCCCGCGCCCGATTTTCCGACGGCGGGTATAGTCATGGGTCGGGTCGCTATCCGTCAAGCCTATCGGACGGGGCGCGGCGGGTGTATTATCCGCGCACGCACCGAGATAGAGGAGCTTGCTACGGGTAGGGCGAGGATTGTCGTGACGGAGCTTCCGTATCAAGTCAACAAGGCGAAGCTCATCGAGACCATTGCCGATCAAGTAAAGGAAAAGCGTCTTGAGGGGATATCCGACATAAAGGAAGAGTCCGACAGAAAAGGTATGCGCCTCGTCATAGACGTCAAGCGCGACGCAAACGCGCAAGTCGTCCTCAATACTCTCTTTAAACAGACGAATATGCAGATATCTTACAGCATGATTATGCTCGCTCTAAAGGACGGCGCGCCTAAAATCATGAATTTGAAAGAGATACTTGAGTCGTATGTGGAGCATCAAAAGGACGTCATCGTCAGACGCACAAAATACGACCTCGAAAAAGCCGAGGAGCGTGCGCATATAGTCGAGGGACTGTGTATCGCGCTTGCGAATATCGACGAGGTTGTCAAGATTATAAAGGAATCAAAGGACAGATACGCCGCGCAAGCGCGGTTGATGGAAAGATTTTTGCTTTCTGAAAAGCAAACCAATGCTATTTTGGAAATGAGATTGCACCGCTTAACGAGTCTTGAGGTCGAGAAATTGACACAAGAGCTTGAAGAGCTGCACGCGGCGATCAAGGAATACAAGAGCATACTCGCGTCGCCCGAAAAGGTGATAGAGATCATCAAGAACGAATTGCTCGCTATCAAAGAGGCATACGACGACGAACGCCGTTCGGAGCTTTCGTACGACTATGAGGAAATCAACATAGGCGACCTCATCGATAAAGAGGACGTTGTGGTTTCTATGACGCACTTCGGCTATATCAAGCGTATCTCGCTCGGCGAATACAAGTCGCAAAAGCGCGGAGGACGGGGAATCACCGCCCACAAGCCGAAGGAAGAGGATTTCGTCGAAAACATGTTTATGACGAATACGCACGACGACCTCCTATTCTTTACAAATTTGGGCAAGGTATACAGTATCAAGGGCTATGAGGTTCCGGAGGCGGAACGCACGGCGCGGGGACGGGCGATCATCAATATTTTGCAGCTTGACAGCGGCGAAAAGGTCACCGCGTTTATGCCTCTCAAGGAGGACGACAGCGGCTACCTCATGCTTGCGACAAAGCGCGGCTTGATCAAAAAGACCCCGATTGAAGAATTTTCGAGAATCCGCAAGGTCGGAAAGATTGCGATCAGCTTGACCGACGGCGACGAGCTTATTTCGGCGCAAATGACGACGGGATACGACGAGATAATTATTGCCTCACAGAGCGGAAAATGTATCCGCTTTAGCGAGGAAAACGTCCGCAAGACGGGAAGAGACACTCAAGGCGTCAGGAGTATGAAGCTCGACGAGGACGATAACGTCGTGGATATGACGGCGATCCGTGCGGGCTATGAGATAATGACGGTCACAAGCAACGGCTTTGGAAAACGCAGCGATCCGAACGATTATCGGATACAGTCGCGTGCGGGTAAGGGTATCAAAGCGGGCGTCTTTAATGACAAAACGGGCAAGTTGGTCAACCTTAAATTGGTTTCGCCGGACGACGATATCATGTTGATTGCCGATACGGGAATCATCATCAGAATAAAAGCCAAAGAGATAAGCAAAATCGGCAGAGATACTCAAGGCGTACGCGTCATGAGAATAAAGGGCGACGCAAAGGTCGTCAGCGTTGCGGTAGTTCCTCAAGAGGATGAAGAAAAAGCAGAGGACGGAGCGATAGTTGACGCGACGGATAATGTGAATATCGTCGAAACGGATAAGGGCGGCGAATAGAAAGTTGAAAATTGAAATTGGGAAGTTGAAAATTGCGGATTCATTTAATGCAGAATTGCGGATAAAATATAAACGCGATGTCATTCTGAGCGAAGCGAAGAATCTCAAACGTCAGTTGTTTGACCGCAAAAACATAAACATGGAGTCCGATTAGTGCGATTCGGAGAAATCGTTTTAGATTCTTCGCTCCGCTCAGAATGACACAGACTTTTTAATCCGCTATTCTGCATTCTCTAATACGGAATGCGGAATACGGAATAAAAAATAAATACCAAACAATAACGGAGGAAAGAGAGATGAACATCATCAAAAAATGTTACTGCAGAGTGTTTCAAAAAGGGTTTTATGTAGCTTGCTACCTATTACCGTGGCGGCGTCCGGAGGTTGCGGACACCCTCAAACAAGTCCCCGCGCTATTTAAGGCGCACGGGATAGACAAGGTTTTGCTTGTGACCGACAAGGGTATACGTTCGCTCGGACTTGTGGACGGCTTGCTCGGCGACCTCAAAGCTGCCGACGTGGCTTGTACGGTTTACGACGGGACTATTCCGAATCCTACGATTAACAATATCGAGGAGGGCTTAAAGCTCTACAACGAAAACGGCTGTAAGGGTATTATCGCGTTCGGCGGCGGCTCGTCTATGGACTGCGCAAAGATCATCGGCGCACGCGCCGTCAAACCCAACAAAACCGTACCTCAAATCAAGGGACTTTTAAAGGTCAGACGTAAGCTTCCGTTTTTTGCCGCCGTTCCGACGACTGCGGGTACGGGGAGCGAAACGACAGTTGCCGCGCTTGTTTCAAACAGCGAAACGCATGAAAAATATGCGGTCAACGACCTCGTATTGATACCGCGGTACGCGGTACTCGACCCGACCATTACGGTCAAACTGCCGTTACATATCACGTCTACTACGGGTATGGACGCGCTCACTCATGCGGTCGAGGCGTATATCGGCAAGGGCAACACCCATGAAACGAAAGAGCTTTCGAGAAAAGCCGTAAAATTGATTTTTGAAAATCTCAAAAAAGCGTACGACAACGGCGCGGATCTCGAAGCGCGCAAAAACATGCTCTATGCGTCGTTTTATGCGGGAGCGGCGTTTACACGCGCTTATGTCGGGTATGTTCACGCGGTGGCGCATTCGTTGGGAGGGTTTTATTCCATTCCTCACGGGCTTGCAAACGCCGTGATTTTGCCGCGTGTCTTAAAGATTTACGGCAGTACCGCCGAAAAGAAGCTTGCACAGCTTGCCGACGTGGTAGGAATCGCCGAGGGTAAAACCGTCGCTGAAAAATCCGCCGCGTTTATCGCCGCAATCGAGGAATTGAACAACTATATGAAAATCCCTACGAGTATCAGCGGGATCAAGGAAGAGGATATTCCCGTCATGGCGGCGCGTGCCGACAAGGAAGCGAACCCTCTCTATCCCGTCCCTAAGCTCATGGACGCGAAAGAATTGGAAGCTATCTATCGCTCTTTGACGGCATAGACTATATTTTACAGAGAAAAAAGAACAGAGGAGATTGCTATGAAAAACTTTTTTACCTCCGAATCGGTGACGGAAGGTCATCCGGATAAATTATGCGACCAAATCGCCGACGCGGTATTGGATACCCTCCTTGCAGAGGACAAAAATTCGCGTGTAGCGTGCGAAGTTTCGACTTGTACGGGTTTGGTGTTTGTGATGGGCGAGATTACTTCGGAGGCGTATGTAGATATACAGAGCGTGGTGAGGCGCGTCGTCAAAGAGATCGGTTACGATAGATCGGAGTACGGCTTTGATTATGAGACGTGCGCGGTCATGACCTCTATCAACGAGCAGTCCGCGGATATCGCGCTCGGAGTAGACCACTCTCTCGAAACAAAGGTGATTAAAACCGATACCGAATGCCTTGGCACGGCGTGCGCTATAAGTCATACAAAGACAAAAAGCGGCGCGACGGACGGCGACGAGCTTGGCGCGGGGGATCAAGGTATGATGTTCGGGTATGCTTGTAACGAAACGCCCGAACTTATGCCGCTCCCTATCTCGCTTTCGCACAAACTCGCGAAACGGTTGACGGAGGTACGCAAAAGCGGTCTTTTAAAATATCTCCGTCCCGACGGAAAGACGCAAGTCACGGTCGAGTACGAGGGAGGAAAGCCCGTGCGTATCGAGGCGGTAGTGGTGTCGTGTCAGCATGACCCCGACGTCGATATGGAAGTGCTCCGTGCGGATATTCGGCGCGAGGTAATCGACAAAATCGTCGATCCGAAGATGCTTGACAAAAAGACCAAATTTTTTATCAATCCCACGGGTCGGTTCGTCATCGGCGGGCCTAAAGGCGACAGCGGGCTCACCGGCAGAAAAATTATCGTCGATACCTACGGCGGCTACGGTCGGCACGGCGGCGGTTCGTTTTCCGGAAAAGATCCGACAAAGGTCGATAGGAGCGCGGCATATGCCGCTCGCTATGTCGCAAAAAATATCGTCGCGGCGGGCTTTGCGGACAAATGCGAGGTACAGCTTGCTTATGCTATCGGCGTCGCACACCCCGTTTCGCTCCGTGTCGAAACGTTCGGAACGGGAAAATTCGCCGACGACGCTATTGCGGAAGCGGTCTCAAAGGTCTTTGACCTTAGACCGGGACATATCATCAGCGAATTAGGACTCCGCGCCCCGATCTATAGACAGCTTGCCGCCTACGGGCATTTCGGACGTGAAGAACTCGGAGTTAAGTTTGAAAAGACCGATAAGGTCGAGGAGCTTAAGAGAGCTATAAAGGGTTGATTTTTTTTGACAAGAATAATGCAGAGACAAAATTTGCGAACAAATTTTTTCTCTGCATTCTTTTCAAAAACTTTAACGCTTTTTTAAAAAAGTTTTTATATTTTTGTGCGTTTAATGTTAAATTGTAAAAAAAGGAGCTTTTAACAATGAAACAAGAAAATTACTATAAAAATTATTTGCAAAAAGGAATCACTATTGTTGTAAAAGTAGGACGTGTTTTAGCGATTTTGATTTTAATTTTTGGTATCATTGCAGCGATAGCGTTAGGGAATCCTATTGTGTTTCTTGTCGGCATTGGCGGTGCGCTCAGTGTCTTATTTCCTTTTTATGTTTTGCGTTTAATCCTATCGGGATTTCTGGCGATTGTTGAAAAGTTAGAAAACCAACAAGGGAATGCTAACGAAACCAATAAGGGTAGAGAAACGGACGTTGGGGATTATATAAAATAAAGCAACGGATGAGATTAAAAACGGGTGTCATACGACATCTGTTTTTTGTTTATTTGGATTTTAATTTCGTGGTATAGAACCGCCAAAGCAGCCTTGTCAAGGATAAGCGGGAGGGATAAATGCTTTAGCGTTTATGCTCGCGCCTTTGACGAGGCGACGACAATCACCCACGCTATCTACACGGAACATCAACTCGTTGATGTTCTCTTAATTGTAGAAGAAAAAGCTAACGTTTAACCACCCCGTCGGCATTCGCCGCCACTTCTACCTAAGGGTAATTTATGCCGCCTATACTATCACAAAAAACATGTCTATACCTCTGCGACTTCTCACCTTTTCAGTCCCTCTTAGACAAGAGGGGCAAAACGTCAATTCATACGTCTCTCTACATATCGAGGGGAGATGCGGAGTGCGGGGGCGTGGGGGCTGCTTAGGTACTAAGCCCCCATCCGCTTTTTGGTTACTTTTTGGCGGCTCCAAAAAGTGACACTTCGCTTTAAGACGATTAAACACGCTTGTGTTTTATCCGTTTTTCTATTCAAAAATTATTTGCTTTTTATATCGTTTTGATATATAATATTTCTATTATATTTTTTAACCGTAATTTTAAAAAAATCCGAGGCAAAAATGGAAATCTACACTTTATTGAGCAAGGAGTTTCACATTCGCGAGGAACACTCCAAAAACATTGTCGAATTGATTGACGGGGACAATACCGTCCCGTTTATTGCGCGTTACCGCAAGGAGATGACGGGCAGTATCGACGATCAAGTTCTCCGTGAATTTTGCGACAGATTGGAATATCTGCGCAATCTTATCAAACGAAAAACCGAGGTGCAAGCCGCGATCGAGGAGCAAGGCAAGTGGACCGACGAGTTAAGCTGCGCGCTTGAAAAAGCCGCGACGATGACGGAGGTCGAGGACATTTACCGTCCGTACAAGCAAAAGCGGAAAACCCGCGCAAGCGTCGCCGTTGAAAAGGGTTTACAACCCCTTGCCGACATTATTTTGGCGCAAGAACTCACAAAGGGCGACATAGAGGAGATTGCGGTCGGCTTTTTGAATGAGGAAAAGGGCGTTTTGACCGTAAAGGACGCTATAGACGGCGCACGCGATATCGTTGCGGAAACGATTTCGGACAATGCGGAGGTGCGTAAAATTCTCCGCGAATATCTCTTTGAATTCGGGCATATCCGTTCTAAACTCGCGAAAGACGCACCTAAAGAAAAGGCTCTCACATACGACATGTATGCGGAATACGCGGAACGGATAAACACCATTCCGAGCCACAGAATCCTCGCGATGAACAGAGGCGAAAACGAGGAATGCTTAAAGGTAACTTTAGAAGCCGACGAAAACGCGCTGTTGACGAAAATCGAATACCGTTTTGTCAAAGAGGGGAGCATTACGACCCATATCGTAAAGGAAGCCGCCGCGGACAGCCTAAAGCGGTTGATTTTTCCTTCGATCGAGCGCGAAAACCGCGCCGCGCTTACGGAGCGCGCCAACGAGCAAGCGATTAAAATGTTTGAGGTGAATTTAAAGCCGCTCCTTATGCAGCCGCCGCTAAAGGACAAGACGATTTTGGGCTTTGACCCCGCATACCGCACGGGGTGCAAGATAGCGGTCATCGACAAAAACGGAAACTGTCTGACCACGACGGTCGTATATCCGACCCCGCCGCAAAGCAAAGCGGAGGAAGCCTTTGAAAAATTAAAGGGCTTAATTGAAAAATACGGCGTGGACGTCATCTCTATCGGTAACGGTACCGCGTCAAAGGAAAGCGAAATCTTTGTCGCCGACATGATAAAAAAGCTGAATCGCCCCGTCGCGTATATCGTGACGAATGAGGCGGGTGCGTCGGTGTACAGCGCGTCCAAGTTAGGAGCGGAGGAGTTTCCGGATTTTGATGTGTCGCTTAGGAGTGCTGTGTCGATAGCAAGACGTATTCAAGACCCGTTAGCGGAGCTTATTAAGATAGATGTCAAGGCAATCGGCGTGGGACAATATCAGCACGACATGCCGCAAAAAAGATTGACGGAGGTTTTGGACGGTGTCGTGGAGGACTGTGTAAATAAGGTCGGAGTCGACCTTAACACGGCGTCTTTTAGTCTCTTAAAGTATGTGGCGGGCTTAAACGCGGCTGTCGCCAAAAACATTGTGGAAAAAAGGAAGGAAAAACCTTTCGGAACGCGTGCGGAGCTTTTGGGCGTCCCTAAATTAGGTAACAAAGCGTTCGAGCAATGCGCGGGCTTTTTGAGAATAGTCGGGGGAAAAAATATTTTGGATAACACGGGGGTTCATCCCGAAACCTATCCCGCGGTCGAGAAGCTTTTTAAACGGATAGGCTACGGTGCGGAGGAAGTGAAAAGCGGAAGCTTTCAAGATCTCGACAAGCGCATTTCCGAAAATGATTTTGCAAAAATTGCGGAGGAATGCGGCGTGGGCGTTCCGACCCTCCGCGATATCGTCGCCGAATTGAAAAAACCGGGAAGAGATATCCGCGACAATATGCCGCCGCCGCTCCTCCGATCCGACCTCATGAGTATGGAGGATTTAGTTTCGGGCATGGAGCTGACGGGGACGGTGAGAAACGTCATCGATTTCGGCGCGTTCGTCGATATAGGAGTACATCAAGACGGGCTTGTCCATATCTCTCAAATCTCCGATAGGTATATAAAGCACCCGTCGGAGGTCTTAAAGGTCGGGGATATCGTGACAGTCCGCGTACTTGAGGTCGATCTCCAAAAGAAAAAAATCTCGCTCACTATGAAAACGGGAAACCGCGAAAAGCCCGCCTTGCAAAGACCCGCGGAGGTCAAGCCGAAAAAGCAAGAGTTGAGTGTGGAAGAAATGTTGGGGCAATTGCAAAACAAATATAAGTAATGCATTCTGCATTAAACAACCATGAGTGAAACTCCGTAAAACGGACAAAATAAAAAACGGGAGAAAAATATGAACCAAAGAGTTTTTGTAGAGAAAAAAAAGGGCTTTGACGTTGAGGCAAACGCGCTTTTTGACACTTGCCGCACGGTATTCAAGATAGACGGGCTGACGGGAGTGCGCGTCGTCAATATCTACGACGTATTCGGGATAGACGGGGCGACATTTAGTGCCGCGTGCAAGACCGTGTTCGGCGAACCGCCCGTCGATAGGCTGTACTCAAGCGGCGAACTCGATCTCTACGGAAAGACCTATTTTGCCGTCGAGCCGCTCCCCGGTCAATACGACCAAAGAGGGGACAGCGCGGAACAATGCGTCCGACTCCTCGACACGTCCGCGGCGGTCAAGATACGGAGCGGAAAGCTCATAATTTTGGACGGAAAAATCGGAGATGCGGAGCTTGACCGCGTCAAAAAATTGATTTTAAACCCTATCGAGAGCCGAGAAAAGGACTTGACCGTCCTACTTCCGACCGAAAACGGCGAGAGTGAGAAAATTGTGCCGCGAGTTGAGGGCTTTATAAGCTTTTCGACCGTGAAAATCGAGAGAATGAAGGACGAATTAGGCTTGGCGATGAATGCCGCGGATTTAAAATTTGTACAAGACTACTTTTTAAACGTCGAGCGGCGCGACCCGTACGAAACCGAAATCAGAGTTTTGGATACCTATTGGAGCGATCATTGCCGCCATACGACCTTTGAAACCGAACTTGCAGAGATTAAACTCCCCTCAAGCGGCGTATATCAAAAGCTGTTTGAAACCGCTTACAAAAACTACCGGACGAGCCGCAAATTTTTGTACGGCGAAAAAGAGAAGAGCCGCGCAGTGACCCTCATGGATATCGCGACGGTATTCGGCAAGGAAATGCGAAAAAAAGGCTTGCTGCCCGACCTCGAAGTGTCGAGCGAAATCAACGCGTGTTCGGTCTATGTGGACGCGGACGCGGACGGAAAAACCGAAAAATGGATTTTGCAGTTTAAAAACGAAACGCACAACCACCCGACCGAAATCGAGCCGTTCGGCGGCGCGAGTACTTGTATCGGCGGCGCGATCCGCGACCCGCTGTCGGGGCGGTCTTATGTCTATCAATCTATGCGCGTGAGCGGTTCGGGCGATCCGACCGTCCCGCCCGAAGAAACCTTAAAGGGAAAGCTTCCGCAGCGCACTATTACACAAAAAGCGGCGCACGGCTTTTCCGCTTACGGAAACCAAATCGGGCTTGCCGCGACGCATATCAGCGAGCTGTATCACGAAGGGTATAGGGCAAAACGCTTGGAGGCGGGTTTTGTCATAGGCGCGGTAAAAGCGGAAAATATCAGACGTGAGGAGCCTATCGCGGGCGATATCGTCATTCTCCTCGGAGGTCGGACGGGGCGCGACGGTATAGGCGGCGCGACGGGGAGCAGTAAGGAGCATAACGAAACCTCCGGTACAAAATGCGCTTCGGAGGTCCAAAAGGGCAACGCGCCCGAAGAACGCAAAATACAAAGGCTGTTTCGCCGTGCGGAGGTCACGCGCTTGATAAAAAAGTGTAACGACTTCGGCGCGGGCGGGGTCAGCGTCGCGATAGGCGAGCTGTCGGACGGGGTTTCGATCCGTTTGGACGGGGTAAAGGTCAAGTACGACGGCTTAAACGGCACGGAGCTGGCTATATCCGAATCACAAGAGAGAATGGCGGTCGTCGTGAGTCCGACGGATGCGGCGGAGTTTATCCGATATGCGGAGAGCGAGAGTATAGAGGCGTGCGCCGTCGCGGAAATCACCGACGACAAACGGCTCACGATGGATTGGAACGGAGTCCGTATCGTGAATATCCGTAGAGATTTTTTAAACACAAACGGAATCCGTGCGCGTGCTTCGGTCGAAGTCGTCCCGCCCGAAAAAGAGGAATTGTTTTTGCGCAAAAAAAGCACGGGGACGGTCAAGGAGCGTGTACTCGGTATCTTAAAGGACTTAAACGTCGCGAGCCAAAAAGGGCTTGTCGAGATGTTTGACAACACTATCGGCGCGTCGACGGTACTCATACCGTTCGGGGGGCGCACCATGACGACGCCGTCCGACGTCTCCGTCCAAAAGCTGCCAATAGGAAAAAAGACGAGGACGGCAAGCATTGCGGCATACGGCGCAGACCCGTATCTCATGAGCAAATCACCGTTTCACGGCGCATTGTACGCGGTCGTCGAATCGGTCGCAAAGGTCGTTGCGGCGGGCGCGGGCTATGAAAATATCCGTTTTACCTTTCAAGAATACTTTGAGCGTTTGGGCAAAAATCCTAAGCGTTGGGGAAAACCCTTCGCCGCTCTCCTCGGTGCATACACCGCGCAAAGGGAATTCGGTCTCCCGTCAATCGGGGGAAAGGACTCTATGAGCGGTACGTTCGGAGAGATAGACGTGCCGCCGACATTTTTGAGTTTTGCGGTAAAGACGACGGACGTAGACAATATCGTGAGCGCGGAATTTAAAAACGCGGGCGAAAAAATCCTGCTCTATACCGCGCCGATAGGTGAGGACGGAGTGATTGATTTTGACGCGTTAAAGAAAAATTTTGACGAAATCACAGACCTCATACGGAGCGGAAAAGCTTCGGCGGCTTTTGCACTTCGCCGCGGCGGGATTGCGGAGGGACTTGCAAAGATGTCGTTCGGAAACAAAATCGGCTTTTCGGCGAAAATCGGCGAAAAGCTTGACCGCTTGCTCTACGGCGGGATTTTAGTCGCCGTGCCGCATTGGACGGAGAACGGTCGCGCCGTTTGTATCGGCGAAACGACGTCCGACGGAGAGATGGTTATCGACGGCGAGCGTATCACGATAGACGAGGGTATAGAGGCGTGGATTTCTACCTTAGAAAAGGTCTTTCCGAGCAAAAAGGACGCGGACGCGCCCGTAAAAAAAGTCGAGTATACAGTAAAGGAGCGCAAAGCCTCAGAGACAAAATTTGCCGCGCCGCGTGTCGTGATCCCCGCGTTTTACGGGACAAATTGCGAATACGATTCCGAAGCGGCTTTCCGCGATGCGGGCGCGGAGGTCACAGTTCCGCTTATCCGTACCCTAAACAAACAAGCGATAGAGGAGTCCGTCGCGGAGCTTGCAAAAAAAATCGGCAGCGCGCAGATTCTCATGCTTCCGGGCGGTTTTTCCGCGGGCGACGAACCCGACGGGAGCGCGAAATATATTGCAAACGTCCTTAGAAATACCCGCGTCGCGGACGCCGTGGCGGGACTGCTTGATAGGGGCGGCTTGATTCTCGGTATTTGCAACGGCTTTCAAGCACTCATCAAGAGCGGACTCTTGCCTTACGGAAAGATCGGCGAGCAAGACGGTGAATCCGCAACCCTCACATACAACGTCATCGGCAGACACATTGCAAAAATCGTCCCCGTCCGCATAGCGTCGGACAAGTCGCCGTGGTTTGCGGGCTTTCGTGCGGGTGATCTCCATTATGTCGCGATGAGCCACGGAGAGGGTAGGCTTGCCGCCTCCGACCGATTGGTCGCGGAATGGATAAAAAACGGTCAGATATCGGCGCAATACGCGGACCCCGACGGAAATCCTACCATGAAAGGCGATTTTAATCCGAACGGCTCCGTCATGGCTATCGAAGCGTTATGCAGTCCCGACGGTAGAATTTTGGGCAAAATGGGACATAATGAGAGGACGGGTTACGGCTTGTACAAAAATATTTGCGGAGATAAAAATCGGGAAATATTTCTTAATGGGGTTAAATACTTTAAATAATGCAAAATGCAAAATGCAAAATGCAGAATTGCGGATTTAAAAACAAGAGCGGTCTCTTGTAGGGGACGATGACCACATCGTCCCGTATCCGATAAAAGGAGAGCAAAATAATGAAAGTCTTAAAACGCAGTGAGATTCCCGACAAATACAAGTGGCGCACGCAAGATATTTTTGAGAGCGACGGGGTTTTTTATAAAAAACTTGAGGAAACCGCGGGCAAGGTCGATTTGCTCACAAAATACAAGGGGCGGCTATTCGACAAGACCGTTCTCTTGTCGTGTCTTTCCGACGACGAGGAAATCTCAAAGGAGCTGAGTCTTTTGGGGCTTTACGCGCACATGAAAAAGGACGAGGACACAAAGGAGACCAAATATTCGGAGATGTACGACAGAGTGGTTTCGTTGTCGGTCAAGATCGGTTCGGTCGCGTCGTTTATCACGCCCGAAATTTCCGCATTTCCCGCGGAGGTTCTCCGCGAATTGATAGCGGACAAGGCTTTTTCCGACTATGACTATATGCTGTCCGAAATTCTCCGCAACAAGGCGCACATTCTCTCCGAAAAGGAAGAAAAGCTGTTGAGTGAGATGCGCTCTTTTTCGTCCAAATTTAAAGAGACCTTTACAATGTTTGACAATGCGGATATTCGCTTTGACAAAATCAAGACGAGCGAGGGGGAGCGCGTCGAATTGACCCACGGGTTGTACGGCGTGATCCTCCAAGACCGTGACCGCGCTCTCCGAAAAAAGGCGTACACGTCGATGTTTACCGCATATCGGCGGTATCTGAATACGATCGCCGCGACCTATTCTGGCAACGTCCTAAAAAATGTCTTTTCGGCACGCGTCAGAAACTACGACGGAGCACTCGACCGCGCTTTGTCGGGTGAAAACGTCGATAAGATTGTCTACGATAATCTCACCGAATCAGTGAATAAGGGAGTAAAGACCCTACAAAAATATGTTTCGCTCCGCAAAAAGCTATTGGGATATAAGGAGTTGCGCTTTTACGATATGTACGTCCCGTTGGTGGAGAATGCCGATCTCAAACTCGAATACGAGGACGCTTACGCGTTAGTCAAAAAAGCCTTGTCGCCCCTCGGCGAGGAATACGCGGGCTTGCTCCAAGAGGCATATCAAAAAGGTTGGATCGACGTTCAAGAAAATAAAAACAAGCGGAGCGGCGCGTATTCGACAGACGCTTACGGCGCGCACCCGTATGTGCTGTTAAACTATCAGCAGACGACCCACGACGTGTTTACGATAGCGCACGAAATGGGACACGCGCTCCATTCGCACTATTCCAACAAAAATCAGCCGTATATAAAGGCGGGCTACGAGATTTTTGTCGCGGAGGTTGCGAGTACGGTCAACGAGGTGCTGCTGCTCGAACACCTCATAAAAAATGCGGAGGGCGGTCTAAAAAAATATCTTTTGTCCTACTACCTCGATATGTTCCGTACGACGCTTTTTAGACAAGCTATGTTTGCCGAGTTTGAACGCGCCGCGCACGAGATGGGCGAAAAGGACGTTCCGATAAACGCGGAATCACTCTCCGCGGCATACAAAACCCTCAACAAAAAATATTACGGTACGGATATCGTCCACGACGACTTGATAGAGTGTGAATGGGCGCGTATTCCGCACTTCTATAACGCGTTTTACGTCTACAAATATGCGACGGGTATCATCTCCGCTGTGTCGATTGCCGACGCTATCCTAAACGACAATACCCGTGCGGTCACAGACTACAAAAAGTTTTTGTCGGCGGGCGGGAGCAAGTCGCCCGTGGACATTCTGACCCTTGCGGGAGTAGACTTACGGACAAAACAGCCGTTTGAGCGCGCAATGAGCGTGTTTGAAAGGGTGTTGAAAGAGTTGGAGAAAACTGAAAAATGATTACAATCAGAGAATACCGTCCGACGGACAAAGAAAAGCTGCAAAATATCTGTATCGCAACGGGTCCCGCAATAAAAAACAAAAAGCACCGCTTGTCACAGCTTGCGCTGTATTGCGACTATTTCGTCGATTGCGAGCCGAAAAACGTCTTTGTCGCGGCGAACGAAAAAGATGAGGCGGTCGGCTATATTCTCTGCTGTACGGATTTTTTAAAATATAAAAGCGAGATGAATTCGCGCTACTTAAAGACAGTCGGACGGTTCAGTCTTGTAAAAAAGCTCCTCTATAAGGGCGAAATCGCCCTACAAAAAAGCGTGTTTAAGGACTACGGCGCATTTTTGCATATCGACATCTTAGACGGCTACCGGCGAATGGGTGTCGGCACCCGCCTCATGGACACGCTCCTCGCTCATCTCAAAGCCATAGGAGTCAAAGGCGTAACCTTAGGCGTCGGCTCCGAAAACACAAAAGGAGTGAGCTTCTACCAAAAATACGGTTTTCATACCGTAAAAAAAGGAACGGGATTTTATATTTTCGGGATGTTTACTTCGAGGTAAGCTCCCGATTTTTTTATCTATCTGCCTAAAAAACAATATTACTGCCTAATTTATAGGGTAAATTAGGCAGAATACGCTTGTTTTTTGTCAAGTCGTTGTCATTCTGAGCAAATGCGAAGAATCTAAAACGTTAAGCCATACAATCACAAAATAAAAAACCTTGTCGGATAAAATTACCATTATGTATTTAAAAAAATTTTAAAAAATTTTTTAAAAACCCTTGACAAATGATACTATGTATTGTATAGTATTAGCGAAACGGAGTGATTATGGACGCGCAAATGAAAAAAGGTTTATTGGACGCGTGTGTGCTTGCCGTTTTGTCGCGGGAAGAGTCGTACGGTTATAAGCTTATAGCCGACCTAAAGGATATAATAGAAATATCCGAATCGACCTTGTACCCGATACTCAAAAGGCTCGAAGTTAGCGGTTGTTTGACGACCGTAAGCCGTGAGTATCAAGGCAGAACGAGAAAGTATTATACGATAACAAAAGGCGGGCGGCATAGATTAGCCGATTACAAATTGGATTGGGTTCAGATGAAAGAAATATACGGAAAGATATTCGGTATGGGTGATTGATATGAAAAAATCGAAATTTGAAAAAAAACTTTTTAAGAAGCTCGGCTCTCTGCCAAAAGCGGAGAAGATAAAAATAATAGAGTATTACAACGAATTATATCTCGACCAAAAAGAACTCGGAAAAAGCGACGAGGAGATTATCGCAGAGTGGGGAAATCCGTCCGATATCGCTTTTAAGGTTTTAAACGAGGATGCGAATGAGATCGAGTTATCCGAAAAGGTTTTGAACGGCATTGCGGAGAGCAAGTCCGATAAAGACGAAACGGAAACGCCTTTTAAAGGCGATAACGGTGAGAAAGGTCGGCAAAATAAAAAAACGGTTCAAAAACCATCATATAGAAGTAACGGAGGAAAGACAAGCATGGAAAACGGTAAAAGAGAAACAAAATGCATAAGCATCTTTAAAAGCAAAATATTTTGGATCGTATATTTTGCGGGATTTTATGTCACTATCCCCTTGACGATAGCCCTTGTTTCGGTGGCGTTAGCGTTGGCAATATCGCTTTTTGCGACGGTCGCCGCATTGATAGTCGGCGGGGCGGGGAGCTCGGTCGTCGGGATTATAACTATGTTTTACAGCTTGAACGACGGACTTTTGACGTTTGGCGCGGGGTTAATCGCTTTGGGAGCGGGGTTGCTCTGTTTGTATATATTAGGCGTATTAGGGCGGTTTTTCAAAAAGAAAAAATAGTATAAAAAATAATTTTATAGGTTTTATTCAAACGGTATAATCATTTAGGAGGAAACAAAATTATGGCAAATTCAAAAAAAAGCATAGGGACGTTGCTCAAAGCGTCTTTGATAATACTTTTAGTCGGAGCGGTCGTCTTTGGAGTTGGCACGGCTTTGACCGCATGGTCTCATAAGGAATCGAATTTTACAGCGCAACAATTCACCGAAGCGAATGCTCCGATAGAAGCGTTCTCAATCGACGTCACGACGAGAAATGTCGATATCAAATACGCGGACGAATTTAAAGTCGATTATTATAATTATGACCAAAGCGCGATCGCCGTATCTTTTAGCGGCGGCGAGTTGATTGTCAAGGAAGAGGTGACGAAATTGCCTTTCCCGTGGTTTAATTTGAATTGGGATTGGCTTAAAAAGATTGATAAGGAAAAAACCACCGTATACATTTATCTTCCCGAATCCATAGCAAACCGTAGCAAAATCACCGCCAAGACCGGTAATATATCAGTATCGGACATAAATTTTTCTCAAGGCTTCGATATCGTATCCGAGACCGGTAACGTCACGCTCAAAAATATCGCCGCCGCCGAAACGGTTAATCTCGTATCCGCGACAGGTAACGTCACACTCAACAATATCGCCGTTACCGAAACGGTTAATCTCGAATTTAAAACGGGAAACATAAAGATTGACGGATTGACCTCAAAGGCTTTCAAATTGAAGTCTCAGACGGGAAATTTTGACGGCAAGAATATAACCGCCGAAACCGTCGCCGTAGAAGTAACGACGGGGAGTATAAGCGCGGACACAATGACCGCCGATACCGTAGCCTTTAAAACGACGACGGGAAAGATATCCTTTGAAAATTTGACCGCCCGAATAACCGACGCCTCGACAAAAACCGGGAGTATCGACGGTAAATTTACGGGCGCGAAAAGCGAATACGATATCACCGTATCGACAACTGTCGGCTCGAGCAACGTATCTAATCAGACCGTCGGGCAAGGCAAAAGCATAAAAGTAAAGGTGACTACAGGCAAAATTACTTTGAACTTCGCTTAAACACTGCTTTGATTATTGAGGACAAAAAAACAGCGAATGTTTGTGCTCTAAACCCAAAAGTTTGGACAAAATATTTATTAAGTTGCAAAGGACGGATTCTTGTATCTAATAGGAGTTAGGGAGTGGGTGGTGACAAGATGACACACGATAACGTCAAGTTTTTGGATAAACTGCATGACCCGAATTTTATTTTTGAGCTGCCGTGGTTTTACAACAATAAATATGCTTTGCGTTGTGAGCTTGGGATCGGGACGGACGATAAAGAATACATGGACAACGCATACAAAAGAGCGGTTGAGATTTTTAATATCGTCTTTGACAAAAAGCCCGATTTATATTTTTTTGACGCATGTATTTACGACTACTCATGCGTATCGGCAATGGGCTTTAAAACAAATATAGGTGTAATGGTTAGAGCATATAAAGAGGAATTAAAAGATTTAGCTTTTTTACAACGGAATTGCCGCGAAATGGTCAAAGTAAACATTACGTTAGACGATATAGAAGAAGATATGATGGGAAGAAATCGTTTTTTTGTCTATACGGATAAAAAGAAGATAGACTTTGATAAAATACTCAAGTGGGAAGTAACAAATGCGTGGCATTACGTACATTTTGTTTCTTTAGACGACGAGTGCATTTTTAGTATTTATGACGATAGAGGGCTTGATATAGTTTTCACCTCAAAAGAAAAAGGCAAGCCGTTTTACGAAAAGCTAAAACCGTATTTGCTTGAATACGACATAGAAAGAATGAAAAAAACATTTGAGTAAAAAACAAAAACATAGCTTGCTATAATGGCAGAAAAGGAGAGCGGTGCGCGGTGAAAAATGCGTCGAAAGAAAAATGGGCTGTTGCCGAAAAAATAGCGTTTTACACAATGTTGTCGGGTGTTGCGGCTATAGTTGTCGGGGTTATAATCCTTGTGGCGGCAAACCGTGATACGCTGACCCTTATAGGTATGAGCCTTGCGGTTGGCGGTTTCTTTTTGGCTTTTGCGGCGGGTGTTTTTGTCAAGATATTCAGCTACTTGTATTGGAATCCGCGGGGGAGCAGAGTGCGCCGTCCGACGGTAGAGATAGCGGCTATAGTCCTTACGGTTTTCGGCGTCGCCGTCTTTTTTATTAGCATAATTGTTGTCGCGATAACTCATATAGACGGTTTTTTCTTTATGGGGCTTGGCGGCTTTATTCTCACCGCCGTTTGCGGGACGGTTTACGGTATATTTTATACACGGCGCGTACTTGGTTTGCTCCGCGGTCAGCGGAATAGCGAACCGCCCCGCACGGCGGAAAAGGAAGCGGAGCTGTTGGAAAAAATCAATTCCGCATATACGCGCACCGAAAGCAAGTTAGCGAGAGCGGAGTATTACGGGGTGACGACGTTTTTGGAGGGGTTGGGCTTTACAAAGGAAAATAAAGAGGCGTACAGAAACGCGCCCAAAGCGGAAAAAGCAAAGGTTATCGCGTTTGTAGGTGCGCTTGCTTTTTCGCTGTTAGTCGGTATGGTCGGTATAGCCATGGGCGGCTCAACCGTAGGCTTTGTACTAATGGGCATAGGGTTGGGAGGGTTTGCAGCAATAATATTCATTTTGATGATAAGGTCGTTGATACAGCGGCGGTCGTATAAGTCGTTTAAAAAACACCCCGAAAGGCACGGCGATTATCACACCTATAAAGGAACGGTCGAGCGGTGTATCGTGCATAGCCAACACCAAACGGGCGAGCATACTCCCAACATAACGGGAACATTATATCAATGCCTTATATCTACCGCGGACGGAAAAACCTTTTGGGCAACAAGCGCGGACTTTTATGAAAAAGGACAAAGCATAAGTTACTGCCAAAACAAAAAACACCCGAAATGCAGATATATAATTTGAGGAGGCTATTCTATGAACATAACAATTCACGAGGCAAGTCTTAACGACTGCGAAAAGGTTTATCCTTTGATATGCGAGTTGGCGGGCGGCGGTTGGACGGGTGGCGGGGGAGAGTACAGACCGACCTTTGAAAGGTATGAGAAGACTTACAAGCTGTTTTTGACGGACGGGAACAAAAAATATTTTGTAGCAAAGAACGGGGCGGAGATTGTCGGCTTAGTAGGACTGTCGGTAAATCAATCACTCGTCGAATCCGGCGACTTTGCTTTTATCGAGGAACTCGTCGTCGGCGAACGGTATCGCAGAAACGGCGTCGGGCAAAAGCTGTTGGACGCTTGTATAGCATTCGCAAAAACGCGTGAATGCCAAAGCATAGTCCTAACTACCGGTAACGAGAGATACGCCGCACACAAGCTGTACGAAAAAAACGGGTTTGAAAAAGTCGGCGTGAAGTATGTTATAGATTTTTCATAAGAGCAAAAGCTGTACGGCATAAGGGTTATTATCCCAAAGCCACGTCCAACACCATCATGAGGACAAAGCCCAAAGCCGCGCTGATTGTCCCGACGTTGCTGTGATTACCCGATTGCGCTTCGGGAATGAGTTCTTCTATCACGACATAGATCATTGCGCCCGCCGCAAACGAGAGTATGTACGGCAGAGCCGCGGATATGATGCCGACGAGCGCGAGCGTCACCGCCGCCGCAATCGGCTCGACTATGCCCGACGCCGCGCCGTACAAAAACGCTTTGCGGCGGCGAAAGCCTTCGCCGATGAGCGGCATGGAGATGACCGCGCCTTCGGGTACGTTCTGAATGGCTATGCCGATAGCAAGCGCAAACGCGCCCGCAACAGTCATGCCCGACACGCCCGAAATGAGTCCCGCAAACGCGACGCCGACCGCCATACCTTCGGGGATATTATGCAACGTCACCGCAAGTACAAGCATCGTGCTTTTACCTAAAGAGGATTTTGAGCCTTCGGGCTTGTCGCTTCCGAGATGCAAGTGGGGAATGACCCTATCGAGTACGAGTAAAAAACCCGTGCCGAGCAAAAAGCCGACCGCCGCGGGAATCCACGCGGGCGCGCCGCCGCTTGTGTTTGCCATTTCGATTGCGGGAATGAGCAGCGACCAAACACTCGCCGCAATCATCACCCCCGAAGCGAATCCCAAAAACGCTTTTTGTATCGTAGGCTTTAGTTCGCCCCGAAACAAAAATACCGCCGCCGCGCCGAGAACCGTCCCGACAAGCGGGAGCATAAGACCTATCAGTATGGTTGGAAGCATGATTTACTCCTTAGGTGTCCTTTGCATGGTTTTGATGTGTTGAATGTGTATTCCGATATGACCTATTCCCAATATGACCGCCGATATGACGAGCCATATTACCTTGCCGTATATGCCGAGCAATAAAAAACCTATGACGGGAAGCGTTGCTCCGGGCAAGGGAATGCCTAAAAAATTACCGTAAAAGGACTTTAGAGTCTTTTTGCCTACAAAATATTTAATCCACCATGCCTCATACAAAAGCATAAGAGCCGCGGACGCAAATAGCCAAAGAGTCCAAGACGTAAATTCCGTAGGGTTGTAATCGCCGAATATCAAAATTGTCACAGTACAAAGTATCTGACCGACACGCTCAAAGATAAGAAGCGTCTTACTTTCGCCGTCCGCGTTATATCCGTGCGGTTTATGCTTCGCCCAAATGCCGTTGGGAATAAAAAGCATAAGTAGGTATATTAAGCCGATATACGAAAAACCGAAATGACCGAGCATACGAACCGTCCTCCTTGTTTGATTTGACTATATAATTGTATCATAAAACAACGGACAACCGCAAGCCGTTTGAAAGAATAAAAAGAATACCCTTTTTTGTGTCAATATAGATTTGGTCAATTTTTAAAAATATGTTATAATGTTATCAAAGAGTCGGATTTGTGGAAAATTTCCGAAAGGCACAATATGAAGTTGTAATCGAACAAACTGATTATTCACGCATAAAAGATTGAAAAAGTTACCGAAAGATAGTTGGTATTGTGATTTTAGGAACGACATTCCCGTTATAAAAAACTTATTAAAATTTTCCTCAACCCTCATAAAACGCTTGCTTTTTTCCACGATAGCGGATATAATAATTATGCTAAAAAATCAAAACGGGGGTGTGGCTCAGTTGGTAGAGCGATGCGTTCGCAACGCATAGGTCAGGGGTTCGATCCCCCTCATCTCCACCAAAAAAGAAAGACTACAAAATGCTGTAGCCTTTCTTATTTTTAAACACTATATATTGTGGTTTTTCTTTGCTTGTTATTTTTTAGGTAAAGAAGGCGTGTTGTGCCTAAAAAAGTTAATAAAATATATATTGACGGTTTGGGCGTTTTTTTATATTGATGTCAAAAAGGGTTTTAAAAAAATATTAAAAAATGTTTTTATAAGTTTTCCAAAAGGGATTGACAATTTCGCAAATTCGTTTTATAATGGTATAAACCGTTGATGCGGAGATAAAGACATTCGTGCCTATACAGAGAGTCGGGGAGCTGAGAAGCCGATTAGATGCAGTTTGTCCAATTCATCACCAAACGCTTTTTTAAAAGCGTATTACGTTGTGAAACTAAAATGTAAAGAATTTGATTTTACAGAGTATTATTTTTTGGAGGTGGATTCCAAATGGACCGCGGAGGGCGCAGTCAAAGGTATACTATTTCGCGTTCAAATTTGAAAGTGAAATAGTCTTAGCCGAGTATTCTGTGACGTGATGGCAAGCGTTATTTGTCGGGGATATGTTAGTATCCTATAAAAGAGCGGAGTTTTTTGTGCATTTATTGCACGAGTTCCGAAACAAGGTGGCACCGCGGATTGTTTTAGTCCGTCCTTGAGAACAATTTCTCAAGGATTTTTTGTTTTTTAAAAGCATAAAAAAGGAGCGATATGATTTATCCGTTATTCAAGGACTTAAGCACTTATCTCAAGGATTACAA
>JAITOQ010000157.1 GCA_031289865.1 Clostridiales bacterium | reverse complement strand
GACCTTCGCCGCGTCGCGGTCGGAATAAAACAGAAGCTCGGCATAATAGCTATGATAACTCTCCGCTTTTTCCGTCAACCGCTCAAAAAAAGTCGATTCCGACATGCCGCATTTTACGGAAAGACGGCAAATTCTTTTGAGATAGGAGATTTTTGTGCCCGTGTCACTGTCGCGGTAAACGCGGTCGAGGCTCAATTTACGGTGGAGCGCGGAAAATTCCAAAACCGATTCCGTTGTAAAGCCGTCCTTCATAAAGAGATACGAGATGAGCGACGCGGCATGGGTGTCGGACTCGGCGACGCTCGCACGGAAAATATAATTCACGTTTTCGTATGCGATTCGATTTTTTTGTAGGTAGGTTTTAATTTTTTCGTTACGCTTCACGCGATTGTCAAAAAGATAATAGAGATATATCGAGGAACGGACGTATTTTTGACAGATACGCGGACGCGCCGCCGCACGTTTTAACTTGTGAAAGAGGACGACTCGCCCGCTCAATCGATAGATTCGCTCATAGACCGCATAGTCAAACGCGGATTTTAGGAGCATACATTCGTCCGCGGATAAGGGATTTATCGAGCGGTATGCGTCGATCCCATCTTTTATCCGCTCATAATTCAACCTCTCGATAGAGGTGTCTACGATATGTTCGCTCAAACGGACGATTGCGGGCTTGCCGTCTATCGGTTTCAATTTTTTTAAACCGAAAAAAATCCTCGCGTCCGTATTGAGCATGTAGTAATTGTCAAAAAGCCATTTTTCAAACTCATACAGCTTATGACCCGACGCGGCTTTTTTTCGGATCAATCGATAGGCGCGCCTAATCATACCGTTAAAGCGTTTAGGCGTAAACTCCCCCGACTCCGACGTATTCATTTCGGCGGCAAGCGTCTTGACACTCTCCGCATAGGTCTTTTCGTCAAGTGTCAGACTCGTTCCGCGTCCTACGGCGTTTTGTTTGAGCCGTTTTGCGAGAAACAGTAAAAGCCCCGATAAAAAGCCCAAAGCAAAAATCAAAATTCCCGTCCAAACCATATCTTTGACACCGCCTATAAATAAGTAGCTTTAGAAACCGATTTTGTTTCTAAAATTCTTATAGATTATTTACAGAGAATGAAAAGGATATACATAAAATACGGTCAGAATTATAAGCGTGACTACAATCCAAGCTCCCTACACAATTCCTCCAATGACTGTTCGGGCTTTATCGCCGCCATATTTGAATAATCTCCGCTCTGAAGCGCGCCGCCCGCCCGTCCGTCAATCAAAACGCGTATATTGTCGGTTGAACCGCCCGCGAGATTATTATTGCGCGGAGTAAACTCGATGTCCTCGTCCGTATCTATCTCGATTTCGTGTTCAAGCTCGTCAAACGCCGCCGAAAATTCACTTCCAAATTCTTTTTTGATGTTTTTTATGATTTCGCCGTATACCTCTTTGTCGTCGCTGTTACCGAATAGCCGCTTCGTCTCGCTTTTAAACTGTTGGACAATCTCGTCGTTTTGGCTTTTTTCTGTTTTTTCGGTCTGAATCCCAAAATCGGATTTGAGAATTTCTTGCAGTTCCGCTTCTATCTTGACATAGTACGCTTGACTTTTTTTGTAGTCGTCGTTTTCGCACGCTTCGGTCTCGAAGTGATTGAGCCATTTTGCTTGGAGCAAGCGGAGTCTTTGCCCCTCCATAGCGTATTTTAGGCGCGCCGCAGAGGCAATCTCCTTTGATTTTTCGTTTGCGGCAATGAGGGCGTTTTTTACGTCGTCCTCGCGTCCCTTTAACTCCTTGATGATTTTTGCAAGCTTTAAATTTTGGTTTTTTAACTCGTTGATACGGAGCTTCTGCTCCTTTAGCTTGTCCTCCAAATAACCGTTGGTTTTGGCGATATAATCGTCCACCTCGGTCTTGTCGTAACCTTTTTTTACCACGGAAAATTCAGACATATAGTACCTCTTTTATAGTTGAAAATTGAAGGTTTATTTAATGCAGAATGCAGAATGCAAAATGCAGAATTGCGGATTTAAAAGAAAAGTCAGTAATCCTCTTGTAGGGGACGATGCCTTCATCGTCCCGCACTGCATAATAAAAGTAGGTGTAATTCTCCGCATTCGCTCAGAATGACACCTACTATTTTATATCGGTTAAGAACAAAAGTCAACCGCAATTTTTGTCGAAATTCTTGCGGATAAAACAAAAAAAGAGGAATTAAAAAAGTCGGTGCCATTCTTCGCGAGTTCAGAATGATACCGACCGATTTTTTTATATCCCGCACTTATTACTTATTACCTATTACCTATTACTTAAAAGAGCAGTATTACAAACCCAAACACAAGCGAGCGGTTCATATTGATCGTGTATTTTTTGAGCGTCCACGGCCCGCAGCTGTTACTGCCCGTACCGCGTACAAAACCGTCGATTCGGATATTTGTCGTGGTTTTTTCGGCGAGATCCTCTTGGTGCTTGGCGTCCGTAAGCCGCTTAGTAGAATAGCCCGTCGCATTAAACGATAGCGGTGCGTCTATCTTTTTTATCCAAATTCCGTTGTCCTTGTTGTCGTATATCTTGACATACCGCACTTCGGAACGGTTTCCGCTGTCTTGCGGCTTTATATACTTTTCGGGCATTT
>JAITOQ010000145.1 GCA_031289865.1 Clostridiales bacterium | reverse complement strand
AAACAGCCTTTTTAATGGGAAGGCTAAAGGCGCGAGTGAACGGCGAACCGCAGTTTATAATCACATCGGCAACGCTCGGCGATGGCTCGGACGAGAGTAACAAGCGTGTGGTGACCTTTGCCGAGCATCTAACGGGTTGCCATTTTACGACGGACAATATTATTACGGCGTACCGTGAACAGTTTGCCGTGCGGGGTATGCCTAATACTTATCCGAATCAACTATATATCGACCTTGCAAACAGTACGGCTAACGAGGAAAATTTTTTTGCCGACACAATAAAGAAATACGCCGTCGAATACGATAAGGGATTAACAGACGAGGCGGAAATATTATACGATATACTTGTAAAATCGGATAGTTATGCACAAATGCGCGGTTTGGGAAGCCTAATAGACTTTAATGAGTTCTCACACAAACTCGGGTTTAATAAAGAAACAGCCGTCGGTTTTATCTCGCTTTGCGCAAAAGCAAGAAAAGGAGGCAAGGCACTCGTTGATATTCGATATCATTATTTTCTGCGAGCGTTGGACGGTTGCTATTTAGCGTTTGACGATGCGAAAAGTTTATCGCTCATACGCAAAGAATACAGCACGGCGGCACGAACGGATAGGATGTTCGAGGTCGGCGTTTGCGACGATTGCGGTGAGGTCGCTATCGTTGGAAAGACTGTTTGCGGGCGTTTAGAGCGCGTAAGCGGATACGATGATGAAACGGAATATTATCAAGTAAAAAGTGACGCTTGCGTGGATGACGATACGAACGAAAATCAGGAGCAAGAAACGCCATCGGCGGGAAATAAAAAGAAAAACCAACATAGCGGCGAATACGTTTTATGTAAATCCTGCGGCGCAATCATCGCCGTAGAGGAGGGGCACAATAAGTGGTGCGAATGCGGAGATAATAGACCGATACGAATAATACGATTACAAAAGCCGAAATGCAAGATTTGCGACGGCGATATTCGGCGTTTTAATTTGGGTTTTGAGGCGGCGACGGGCGTTATTGCTACATCTCTATACGAGCATATACCAGAGTATTCGTTCAAGGAGGAGGAAAATGCTGCTCCGCAAAAAAGCAATCCTTTTATAAAAATCAATCAAAAGAAAAAGCAGAAAGAAGCGACGGGCAGTCAATTTTTAGTTTTTTCAGATAGCCGTCAAGGGGCGGCAAAATTTGCTTGTTTTTTGGAGGACGCATATAAAGAATTTTTACGGCGCAGGGGGATATGGAATGTCGCGGATAATGAAAGCGATACATATCTGAACGGGATAAATTTTTCTGACTTCATAAAACTGCTTGAAAACTATTTCTCTGAAAAAAAGTTATTTCGTGATAGTAACGACCCGAACGCGACATCATCGATAGTTGAAAATCGCCGCAATTCGTGGATTGCGTTACTAAACGAATTGCATAATTCAAGCAGACGCACATCACTCGTTTCATTAGGAAAATTACAGTTTGATTATATGGGCAATAATACGGAAATTTGCGGTATGGTAGCGGAAAACTACGGTTTGACTTTGCGCGATGCCAAGGCATTTTTAGATTGCCTTGTTTTTGAAATAGTCAAGGCAGGTGCAATCGTTACAGATAAGGATACCGATATAAACGACGAGGATAGGAAATATTTATACTTTTCTCAAATGCAGAAGTCGGTAACAAAGAACAAAGACATCGGATTGAAATACGCTTCGCCGTGGCTTCCCACTGCGTTTCAAAAGAAAGATGGGACGACTTCATATTATAGAAGCAACAAATTTATCAAGACGATGGCAGTCTTAAAACTCGATACGGTAGCGGCAATCGAATTCCTTGATAACTATTTTGAATACCTAAAATCGGACGAGAACAAATACCATCTTACGACAAAGGACGGTAAACAATATTATTTGCCCGCCGGACATTTCATTGTCAAAATCGGCAAAAACGCCACTTTATGGAGATGTAACAAATGCGGTGACATAACGCAATTTAATATTTGTGGGCATTGCATTCAATCGGGTTGCGATGGTGACCTTATGCGGCTTGATTCCGATAAATATTGCGCAGAGAATTATTATGCTACGCTTTATAAGAATGCGAGAGTCGCGCCTCTTTTTATAAAAGAACACACCGCGCAACTCGCTAAAAAAGAGGCACTCGAATACCAACAGCAGTTTATACGAAAAGAAATTAATGCGCTTTCTTGTTCTACGACCTTTGAAATGGGCGTTGATGTCGGTGATTTGGAAACGGTTTTTTTGCGCAACATTCCGCCGCTTCCGTCTAACTACGCACAGCGTGTCGGTCGTGCGGGGAGAAGCATAGATGCCGCGGCGTTCGCGCTGACTTTTGCACGGTTAAGTTCGCATGACTTCACATTTTTTGACTGTCCGAAAGATATGATTAACGGCGTGATATACCCGCCGCAATTCGAGTTGGAAAACGAAAAAATAATTAAGCGGCACGTATACGCTGTTGCGTTAAGTTTGTATTTGCGCAATAATCCGGATTTATATGATGGCAACAAGGCGACGAAGTTCATAAACGAAAAAGGTTATGAGAGATTTTTTGAATGGTTGGAGGATAAGCCAACGGAGCTTTTAGATTTATTAAAAAACTCATTCAAGAGCCTGAAACAATACTCTGTAAAGAACTTGAATGCGCAGAAGCTGATTGACAGCATAAGCACATTTGAATGGGTAGACGGTTTGTGCGGTGCTGACGGGATTTTGAGTAATTTAATATCCGAGTTTGAGGACAATGTTAGATATTTAGAAAAAGAATACGAAAAGGCGATGAAAACCAGAAACGAAACCATTGCAATCATATTCAAGAGGAAATTAGAACGATATACTAAAAATGATTTAATCGATATGCTTGTTCGAGGTAACATTTTGCCTAAGTACGGTTTCCCGATTGACTCGGTAGAGTTATCGCAAAACATAAGTAGCCCAAGTTTCAAGTCGCTTAATTTAAGTCGTGATTTGGCGGTAGCAATAGCCGAATATGCACCATCGTCGGAAGTCGTCGCGGATGGCGGGCTTTATACAAGCCGCTATATCAAGAAGCCTTTCGTCAATCATAAGGAGTTTGATAACTTTGATATTTCATATATTGCCGAGTGTCCGAAGTGCAACAACACAAACTATCGAACGATGCCCGTAGGAAATGAATCTGTCGATTGCGCTATTTGCGGCGAGAAATTAAAACCGTTTGATTTTAGAAAGAGTATAGAACCGCGAGCGGGATTTGTAGCGGAAAAAGACGTGCAACCGGTACCGCTTTCTTCACAGGACAGAAAATACAAAACGGAAGCGATTTATATCGGGGATAAGAACGCCTACCCGATAGAGAAGTATAAATATATGCTTGGCAAGGTTGACATTGAGGTCGAGTCAACAGCAAACGACTCGTTAGTGGTCAAATCTACGAACGCCTTTTATGTTTGCCCGAAATGCGGGTATTCGATTGCCGACGACGAAACAAGTAAGCTTTTTAAGTACGAGGACTATAAACGCGGTGCGGGGCGGATTGAAAAAGGCAATAGAAAAACTATTGAGCATGATACGCCGTTTGGAAAGGGAAAATGCGACTGTGTCGCTTTGGAGCGGCACTTATTGCACCACGAGTTTAAGACCGACGTGGCAAAGATAATGTTCGGTTGTAATACCAGTGATGAGGATACAATGCTCTCAGTCATGTATGCGCTATTAAATTCGTTTGCGAACACATTAAGTATAGAGCGGCGCGATATAAAGGCTTGTTTGACATATAAGCGAATGGCGGGCGTAATGGCTCACAAAATCATTATATACGATGCCGTACCGGGCGGCGCGGGGCATTCGCGTCGATTAGTAACCGAGGACGGTGAAATTTTGAAACGTGTTATACGAAATGCTCTCGCACTACTCAATGGTTGTTCTTGCGAACCGTCGTGTTATAAATGCCTACGCAATTACGAAAACCAAAAAATCCACGAGCGGTTAGACAGGCAAAAAGCAATACAGTTCTTGGAACAACTGTTGCATGAATAGAGGATGATGACAGAATACAAACAAAGTACTACAAGTCACTCGCAGATTGGCAAAATCGAACTGGAACAAATAATGATGAAAAACTGTGCCTGCATTAAGGTGCAAACGGAATGTTTCAATTTTCGAGTCGATATTTGGATGCCGATTAAAGTTAGCATCCAAAAGTTTTAATAGCATGGCAATTATTAGGGCTAGGGGAGTGCCCTATTTGCGTGCATTAGCTATAGGAAACAAAATCGACAACGCCAAGGATGGGCGTACGCCATTTATGCAGTTTGCCGGAGGACAAGGGGTTGTGCTTGACCGGTATGCGGTATTTGAGCTTGTAGGCGCC
>JAITOQ010000260.1 GCA_031289865.1 Clostridiales bacterium | reverse complement strand
CATCAGCCGCCGCCGTAAGGTCAAAATCTGCGAAGCTCTGCTCGTCGACGGGTGCGCCGGCATTGTCCCTAAGGGCTTCTACGCGGGCGCGCTGCTCCGCAAGGTCGGTCTCCGCGCCCGTCTTTGCATAATGAAACGCGGGGATAAGGAACGTCGCTGCCGCAATAACGAACACCGCGAAAAAGATCAATAATATCCGTGCGGTTACTTTGAGAAAAGTGCTTTTTTTTGCCATGATAAATCTCCTTTTTGTTTTTTATTTTTTTTAGAATAGAGGTACGAGACAAAATTTTCTAAAAAATTTTTTCTCGCGCTCTTTTCAAAAACTTTAACAATTTTTATGGAGCATGGTGCATGTGTCATGATGATGCCGCGGTTGCATTCTACAGCGGATTCATTTATTTTTAATCCGCAATTCTGTATTCTGCATTACCTTATTTTTCAACTTTCAACTTTCAATTTTCAACTTAAACAGCGCGATAGTTTCTCTCAACTCCTCAATCGTTTCCGCTCTCACCGCTCTCTCCCGTATCAGCTTTGCGCCGTCAAAACCCTTTGCGTATGCGGCGACATGTTTTTTTATCATGTTTACGACCGCACGCGGCTCGTAATAGGTCAAAAGGGTTTCGATATGCTCCGAAATATCCGACCGTATCCGCTCCGAAAAAAACGTGTCTATACCGCCGTTTTCGTCGGTTTTTTGTCCCGCTTTACGCTGTGTTTGACCGCGGGCGTCCGTGCTGCATTCCCAAAAAATATACGGGTTTCCCACCGCGCCTCTGCCTATCATAACCCCGTCGCAATGCGTTTCCTCCGTCATGCGTACATAGTCGTCATAGCTTGTCACGTCGCCGTTCCCTATCACGGGTATATCCACGCTTTTTTTGACGGCGGCAATAACCTTTCTGTCCGAAAGCCCGCCGTAATATTGCTCCCGTAGCCTACCGTGTACCGCGATAGCGTCCGCACCGCCCGCCGCTAACGCCTCCGCAACCTCCGACGCGTTCACACGGTCAAAGCCCGCTCGAATCTTTACCGTCACCGCCTTGTCGGGTGCGCCCGCCTTGAGCGCGGCGACGATGGATTTTGCCCGCTCCTTGTCATTCATGAGTGCGGAACCCTCGCCGTTTTTGACTATCTTTGGGACGGGACAGCCCATGTTGACGTCGATAATGTCAAATTTTTTCAATTCTTCATTGGACGCAACCCGAAAAAATATATCCGGGTCGCTCCCGAATAGCTGTACCGCGACGGGACTTTCCTCCACGGCGGTTAAAAGAAGCTCCTTCGTCGCCGCATTCCCGTAAAAAAGACCCTTTGCGCTGACCATTTCCGTATATGTGAGTGCCGCGCCGTACTTGACCGCAAGCCGCCTAAATCCGATATCCGTATAGCCCGCAAGCGGCGCAAGCAATAGATTGTTTTTTAAAAGAATTTTTCCGATCTTCATGTCTTTTTTACTCCGCTCTGAAATTGAAAGTTGTAACTCTCAACTTTCACGTTGCTCATCGGCGGCAAATGTTTCTATAAAAGCGTTGACCGCCTCGCGGAGCGCGCTCTCTCCCTCTATACCGCGCTTCCTCACCGCGTCTGTTGCGGCAAAAAGGAGCCGTCCCGCCGCCGCATAAGCTTCGTCGTCACCCGCCCTCAAAAACTCGCTCACGGAGGCTTTCAACCTCTCGCCCGCGTCCTCCGTATCCGACGCTCCTATACCGCTTTTTTCCGCGGTTTTTTGCACCTTTTCGGCGCGCAAAACGGCGGGGAAAGAAATCGGAACGGAATGCATTTTGTCGGTATGATTTTTGTATTTTTTTTCTTTCTTTTTGGCTTTTTCCCACACGGCGAGAGCCTCCGCGGCGTTTGCGGCTTTGTCGTCGCCAAAGATATGCGTATGGCGCGAAAGAAGCTTTTCGCATAGCGCGGTAATCATTTCGTAGAGTGAAAACTCGTTTTCGTCCTCGGCAATTATCGCATGAAAGACCGCTTGTAAAAGCACGTCGCCGCTCTCCTCAAGAATGAATGCCGGCTCGTCCCTATCTATCGCGTCTGCAAGCTCGTAAGCCTCCTCTATGGCGTTTATCGCAATACTCTTATGCGTTTGCGCCGCGTCCCACTTACAGCCGTCGGGGGCGCGCAAGCGTTTCATGATGAGATACAAGTCGCTCATGTCATGCACCTTGTTTGAGAGGTAATCGGACGGCGGTACGATAAGCACGGTCTTATAGCCGTACGCGCTTTTTTTCTGTCCGTCAAGCGCATAGAGCGAAAGCGCGGTCACTTTTCCCTCCCCCGTCATGAGGAGTACGGGGACGTCGCCTAAAATGTCCGACAGCCTTAGCTTGACCTCAGCCGCCGTAAATATATTGTCGATATCCTTGACTATCAAGCCGAAGCGTCTGTCAAAAAACAGACAAGGAGTATCCGTAAGCTCATATGCGCCGACCTCGATAAACGACGGAGTTGCGGCGACGGCTTCGGAATGAACCTTGTCGCAATACAGCGCGTTTAAGGCGTAAGCGGAGGACGAAACCCCCGCCAAAAGCTCCGCGCCCTCTTTTTGGAGCGCGACCGAAGTCGCGTCGTCGATACCGCTCCCGTGTACGAGATAAACGGCGTTTCTATACCGCGAAGAAACCTCTTTTACATGATCGATAATCGCCGCGTTTAACGCGTCAAAATCCTCCGCCTTTTCAAAAAAATCGTCCAACGCGGTATAGGTATAACCGCCTTTTTTTAAAAATTGCGCGCTCGCGAATTTCTCCGATTTTAGGAGAATGCAATCGGATTTTTTTAAGGCTTTTTCGCCGTTTAACGAGATATCCCCGTCCTTATATCCCAAGCCGATGATTTTTAAATTCATAAAATACTATTCCAAATAACTGACGCCCGCCGCGTCTTTTTTCATTGTAAAAAGCGGAATCAGCTTCAATCCCGACGCTTCCATAATCTCATACGCCGCGGGATTACGCAAAATGACGCAAAGAACGGTTTCGATAATCGCGCCGCGCTCCCTAAGCTCCTTTACGCTCTCGATGATTTGACCGCCCGTCGTCACGACGTCCTCGACGACGCAAACCTTTTTTCCGTTTACGTCCGCGCCCTCCGCGAGCTTGCAAGTGCCGTATTGCTTAGCTTTTTTTCTGACGAAAGCCGCGGGTGTCCCCGTCTTTAAAGACAGCGCGGTCGCGATAGGAATCCCGCCCGTTTCGAGTCCCGCTAAAATCTCCGCGTCCTTCGGTATCGCGCCTTTCATTTCCTCCGCAATCCCGTTTAAGAGTTTAGGATCCGCTTCAAAAAGGTATTTATCAAAATATTCGTTGGATATCTGACCCGACCGAAGTAAAAATTTACCCGTGATATGCGCCGCCGTATAGACGCTTTTTGCAAGAACTTCTTTTGACATAGCTGTTTTCCTCTTTTTTATAATAATATTAAAACTATTATAGCACACTTTTTGTAAAACGGCAAACAGAACCGACGTTTTTGTAATATTTCGGCATATATATTTTTTTAGCGCATTCGCTTCAATTTTCACTTTATACTAATTCGTCTTCTTTCCGCTTTTTATCACGGTCATTTTACGTTCTATGGCTTCCGCACGTTCATGCGGCAGACATTTTCTCGCCGAATAGACGATATCGGCAATTTCGCCGTCCGTAAAAAAAATCTCGTTGAGCCTAATTGTATTTTCAAGATAAAAGCCGCCGTTACGACCGCGCACCGAATCGATCGGGATACCGTTTTCTCTCATTTTATCGATATAGCGCATGACGGTTCGAGTGGATTTTTCATGCTTATCGACAAAATATTGCGTCGTAAGCTTTTCCTCCGTCATAAATTCCATCAGCATTTTTAGCATAATCGCCCACATAAGACCTCCCTTTCCGTGATTCTTATTTTAATACTCATTATACAACATACCCGTCATAAAATCCAATGTTCGCGGAGAAAACGCCTAAAAAAGATACCGGAAATCTTTTTTTAGGTGTATAAAGACGAAATGCCGTAAAATACTATTGATGTTCCGAAAAGAAGAACAACAGAGAAAAAGAACGGGATAATTTTAAAAACGAAATCAAAAAAATATTACGTCGAATAAAACGACGTTTTCTAAAAAGGAGTCATTATGAAAGCAACGGGAATCGTAAGAAGAATAGACGAACTTGGGAGAGTGGTCATTCCCAAAGAAATCAGACGCACCATGCACCTCCGCGAGGGCGAGGAACTCGAAATCTTTACGGGAAACGAGGAGGATTTAATCTTCCGAAAATTTTCGCCCGTAAAACGAATCAAGGAATTTGCGGACGAATATTCGACCGCGCTCTCCGAAACTACGGGAAACATTCTCTTAGTCACCGACAAGGACGCAATAATCGCCTCCGCGGGCGACAAAAAAAATACATACTCGGACAAGCCGTTACTCGGCAAATTTGAGCGGCTCTTATCCCTCCGCAAAACCCTCTCATATATGGGGGTGGATACGGTTTCCGTGACGGGCGAACCGACCGACGCTTACAAAGGGCAGATCGTTGCACCGATCCTATCGGGCGGCGACGTACTCGGCGCAATCGTCATGATCTCCACAAAAAACCGCTTTGAAGAAAGCGACAGAAAATTGGTTGACACGGCGGCGTTGTTTTTGTCGTATCAAGCATAACTGAGTTGAAAATTGAAAGTTGAAAGTTGAAAATTAAGGAGCCGCTTGCGCTCCGTAAAAAATAGGTATCATTCTGAGCGGAGCGAAGAATCTCAAACGATTTCTCCGAATTTTCGCTAATATAAACAACGTTTTTGATTCTTCGCTACGCTCAGAATGACACTTACTTCTTTCTTTTAATCCGCAATTTTGCATTTTGCATTCTGCATTCTGCATTTTGCATTAAAACTCCCCCTAATTATACATATCGTAAAAAAATGGGGGACAAGATGAAACAACAAGATTTTTTTAAAGGCGCGTCCGTCTTGGCGTTCGCGGGACTCATCACAAAATTTATCGGCGCGTTATACCGAATCCCCCTCACCAACATTGTCGGCGCGGAAGCCATCGGAATGTATCAATTGGTGTTTTCGGTATACGCGCTCTTTTTGACGTCCTCGACGGGCGGTTTACCGACCGCGCTCTCAAAGCTCATCGCCGAAACCCGCGCATCGGGCGGCAGTGAAAAGGAGATCGGGCGCATTTCGGGGAGCGCGCTCGGCTTGGTCGGTATCACGGGACTTGTATTCACCGCGCTCCTCATGATCTTTTCCCGTCAGATTGCCGCTTTTCAAGGAAACGCTCAGATCTACAGCGCGTATATCGTTATAGCGCCCGCTATATTTTTTGTCAGTATTATATCGGTTATGCGCGGTTGGTTTCAAGGTCAAATCAACATGACCCCGACCGCCCTCTCACAGATTATCGAGCAATTATTCAAGCTTGGCGCGGGTCTGACCCTCTCCGCAATCATGGTCAAAAAGGGCTTAATAAACGGCGCGATCGGCGCGCTTTTGGGGGTCGTGATTTCAGAATTTATCGCGGCGGGCTACCTCTATATCCTATTTTTAAAGCACGGCGGTAAGCTCGAAGTCGCCCGAAGCTACAAGGAGCTTACAAAGGACTTTAAGCGCGTAGCAAAATACGCGCTCCCGATAACAATCGGAGGGGTATTGATGCCGCTCACTCAATTTATCGACAGTTTTTTAGTCGTCAATCTCCTCAACAAAATAGGCTTTGCGCTCAACCTCTCCACCTCTCTATACGGAATTTTGACGGGACCCGTCAGCTCTCTCATAAACTTTCCCGTCGTCATCACAATCTCGCTTGCGGTCGTCATCATTCCCGTCGTCAGCCGCAAAAAAGCCGAACGCAATATCTCCGAAATTCTCTCAAAAAGCAATTTTGCCGTCAAAACCGCACTCTTTATCGGTATCCCCGCAGCGATTCTCTTCATCGTCTTTTCGGAGGAAATAGTCGCGCTTCTATACCCTAATTTTGACGCCTATGAGACGGCAAACGCGGCGCGCCTCTTAATGCTCTCATCGGTCGGAATTGTCTTTCTCGCGGTGATGCAAATCTTTACCGCGCTCCTACAAGCCCTCGACAAAATCATACTCCCTATACGGAATATGGCTCTCGCCATGCTCATAAAAATCATACTGAATCTCACGCTTATCCCCGCGATCGGTATCTACGGCGCGGCGGTCGCGACTGTCGCGGCATATTTTACGGCGGCGGCACTCGACTATATCTCCCTCTCCCGTCACATAGGCTTCAGCAAAAAAACCCTCTTCGCCGTCCTCAAAACCTTGACGGCGGGCGCAATCGCCGCCGGCTTTATCTTCCTCACAAAAAGCGTAATCCAAAACCCCTATCTCAAACTCTTCGTCACCGCCGCCCTCGCCCTTATCCTCTATACCCTCCTCACCGTCTTTACCGGTCTTTTCACCGACGACGAATTGAGAAGCCTGCCGCTTGGGAAGTTTTTGTTGAAGTTGAAAGGAGCAGCGTGATTTTTTAATGCAAAATACTTTTTTAATGCAGAATACTTTTTTAATGCAAAATACTTTTTTAATGCAAAATACTTTTTTAATGCAAAATGCAGAATGCAAAATGCAGAATTGCGGATAAAAAGTAGATATTCTGTAGATATTCTCTTGTAGGGGACGATGCCTCATCGTCCCGTATCCGTAAAAAAAGACGGTCTGTCGTGCGACAAACCGCCCTTTTCTTTGGTCTGAAAACACTTTTTTGAAGAAATGCTTTCAAAGTTATTCATTTATGGCTTCCATCCGTGCGCCTCGTCACCTTCACGCTTCTCTTCGGAGCCATCGGGATAATGCACATGCTGATAATCTTCACTATGGTTGGTCAGATGCCCCTCACGGTCACCATTATCATCAAACACGCTCCAAACGCCTTTCTGATTTCCGCTGCTATCTTCATAGGTGTTAAACGTAACCCGCTTCCCCCCTATTTCAACATCTACTCCATACTCATCATCACCGTATTTATCGTGTGACATAATAAAGTTCCTCCTTGTTTTTATTTTTAATTAGTTTTAGCCTTTATAGATTAGTATTACAACTATTTTCGCCTTAGTCTACATGTTGCATATGTGCTATTTAGCTTTGGCTCCACAAAATGACTATTATATGTAGCATCAAACAATGTAGACACAATACCACCTCCCTATATAAGATTTTTTATCTTTAGTTCTGATTACATTCTTATGTACATGTTGTATATCGCCATTTATAAGCTATTTTAATCGTTTTGACATTCACAGAATGTCAGTTGCATCACTATTATAACTTATAATTTATGCGTTGTCAAGCACTAAATGTCAAAAATGATAAAAAAATTTAAAAAAATAAAATAAAAATGACAAAAATGCTATAAAAAAGTCCGATTTTCATCAAAATAAGGGTGCAACCGTGTTTAAGAATAAAAACGAATTTAAAAATAACATTTGCGGAAAACGTATTGCCGAGTTGCGTTACGGTCTTTCTCCATATGTTTCACAACGCGCCTTAGCCGAAAAGCTTCAGCTTTGCGGTTTGGACTTGGACAAAAACGCGATTCAAAGAATAGAAAGCGGACAGCGTTTTGTCACAGATATTGAGCTTCTTGTTTTTGCAAAAATATTCAATGTGACAGCGGACGAATTATTGCAGATTGAAAGTTAGGAGTCGCTTCGCTCATATAAAAAAGTAGGTGTTATTCTTCGCAAGTTCAGAATGACACCTACTTTTTTTATTCGGATACGGGACGATGAAGGCATCGTCCCCTACAAGA
>JAITOQ010000255.1 GCA_031289865.1 Clostridiales bacterium | reverse complement strand
TGAGCAATCATTCAACTGTTTTTGTTTTTTTGCATATAATAATTTGAATTGCAAGAATATACCCGCTTGAAGTAGGGACAGAACTTATAAATCACTAAAAATTTTGAAAAGAGCGCGAGAAAAAATTTTGTCTCGTACCTCTATTATCAAAATAAGGAGCTAACATGGAACATAAACACGGAGAAGAAACTGTATTGTGCGACTGCGAGGTCATTCACGGCGATTTGGTGGAGACGATAGGACGGGAGATGCCGAACGACGGGATATTTAATCGGCTTTCGCAATTTTTTAAGGTGTTCGGCGACCCTACGCGCTCAAAAATCATTTGGGCATTGGATCGGCACGAAATGTGCGGCTGCGATCTCGCGGTTCTCCTCAACATGACAAAATCGGCGATTTCTCATCAGCTTGCGTTTTTAAAGCAAGCCGATCTCGTACGGTACCGCAGAGAAGGAAAGGTCGTTTTTTATTCGCTTGCGGACGACCACATCAAGCAAATTTTAGAGGCGGGCGAGGAGCATATAAACGAATAGGAGCGGAGCGAGTTATGGTTAAAATACTAAAAATCGAAAATTTGGACTGCGCGAACTGCGCGGCAAAAATGGAGCGCGGAATTGCCGCGCTTGCGGGCGTAAAAAGCTGTTCAATCAGCTTTTTAACGGGTAAGGTGATAATCGACGCGGAAGAAAACGGCATGGACGATACTCTTGCCGCCGCGGTGAAGATTGTCAAAAAAATAGAGTCGGGTGCAAAACTTAAGTTGTAAAAGGGGAAGTTTGTAAGCATGAAAAAAGAGATTATACGTCTGTCTGCGGGCGGCGCGGTGTTTGTCGCCGCTTTGATTGTCGGAGAGGGGAATGCCGCTTCGTTTTGGCTGTTTCTCGTGGCGATTTTGATTGTCGGCGGCGACGTTCTGTACCACGCGGTACGCAATATTTTTCGCGGTAAGATTTTCGATGAGAATTTTCTTATGGCGCTTGCGGCGGTCGGCGCGTTTTGTATCGGTGAATATCCCGAAGCCGTCGCGGTTATGCTCTTTTATCAAATAGGGGAGCTGTTTCAGCGCGCCGCGGTCGATAAGTCGCGCAAGTCTATCGCGAGCCTCATGGATATCCGACCGGAGTACGCCAACCTATGGCGCGGCGATGCTCTCGTCAAATCCGACCCCGCGGAGGCGCATGAGGGCGACCTCATTTTGATTGCGCCGGGGGAGAGGATTCCGCTCGATTCGGTTGTGACGGATGGGGCTTCTACGGTCAACACAGCCGCTCTGACGGGCGAGTCTATGCCGCGTGACGTCGGCTTAGGTTCGGAGCTTCTCGGCGGTTGCGTCAACGGGAGCGGCGTCCTAAGGGCGCGTGTTACAAAGGAGTTCGGCATGTCCGCGGTTGCGCGGATTCTCGATCTCGTTGAAAACGCCGCCGCAAAAAAGTCCGCTTCCGAAGCCTTTATTACAAAATTTGCGCGGTACTATACTCCCGCGGTCGTCCTTGCCGCCGTACTTTTGGCGGTCGTGCCGCCGCTCTTTTTAGGGTGGAATACGTTTATAGAATGGCTCTACCGCGCACTGACCTTTTTGGTCGTGTCTTGTCCTTGCGCGCTCGTCATCTCGATACCGATGAGCTTTTTCGGAGGACTCGGCGGCTTGTCAAAAAACGGGATTTTGGTCAAGGGCGGCAATTATATCGAGGCTCTCGCCCGCGCCGAAACCGTCGTATTTGACAAGACGGGGACGCTGACAAGGGGCATATTCCGCGTCGATAGAATAATCAATGCGGACGGTATAGAAGCGAAAATTTCATCGGGATTTTCCGATGATGAGGAGAGAGATTTTGAGCGCGGAAGAGCGGAAATTGACGAGAAAAAAAACGGTATAGAAGCGAAAAATTTATTGCGTTTTGCCGCTCATTGCGAGGGTTATTCGGGTCACCCCGCGGCGGCGGCGATTCGGAGAGAATACGAGAGAAACGGGGGAAAACTCGATCTCTCAACCGTACAAAATGCGACGGAGCTTGCGGGGCGGGGCGCGTCCGCGCATGTTAGCGGGGTAGAGGTCGCGGCGGGGAATGCGCGCCTCATGGCGGAAATCGGCGCGGAGATTCCAAATGCGGTAAGGGATACGCTTGAGGGCGCGTCGGGGACGGTCGTACATATCGCGTTTGACGGTGTATATGCGGGCGCGCTGACGGTTTCGGACGAGATAAAGAGCGACGCGGGCGCGGCGGTAGAGGGGCTGAAAGCCCTCGGAATCAAGCATATAGTCATGCTTACGGGAGACCTCGTTACGGAGGCTGAAAAGACCGCGAAAGAGATTGGTATCGACGAGGTGTACGCGGGCTTGCTGCCGCAAGATAAGGTCGAAAAGGTCGAAGAACTCTTTAGGAAAAAATCCAAAAAAGGCAAGCTGATTTTTGTCGGCGACGGCGTCAACGACGCGCCCGTTTTGGCGCGTGCGGACGTAGGCGTCGCTATGGGGGGGCTTGGGAGCGACGCGGCGGTCGAGGCCGCCGACGCGGTGATTATGAACGACGCGCCGTCAAAGCTCGCGGATGGCATTCGCCGCGCAAAAAGGACGGTCGGGATTGCGCGTCAAAATATCGTCTTTGCGCTCGGAGTAAAGCTCGTCGTCCTCGTTCTCGGCGCGTTGGGTATCACGGGAATGTGGCTCGCGGTATTTGCCGACGTAGGAGTCGCTGTGCTTGCGATATTAAACGCGCTAAGAGCGTTAAAATAAAATGCCGCACGGCGGAGAATTTGTCGGCGGTATAGAAGCGTTTTTTGCACAACAACGACTTGATGATATTTGAGGCTGTCTTAAAAAGAAAAAAGACGGCCTTTTTGTCGGCATGCGTCCTTTTTTGTGTGATTTTGTGTCATTTTTGGCGGAAATTTATGGAATTTTGGTTTTTCCTTTTTTTTAAAGTTGCTAAATTTTGCGTTTTGTGCTATTATAAAAGGGATAACAATCATCACTATAAAAAGGAAGGACAAAAACAACGCATAGAAGCGAACGATATAATCGGTTTGCAAGCGAGGTAAAATCAAATGAATGACTTTTTAAACAAGGCAAAAAGCGGAATAAAAAACGCTGCGGACAAGACGAAAAAAGCTGCAAAGGATTTTGCGGGCAGCTTTAAAAAGGGCGGCGACAAAAAAGAAAGACGCAGAAAGATTATAATCGTTCTGATTTTTGCGCTGTTGATTGCGATTGTTCCGACGACGATTTTTTTGTCGTCCCCTTCAAAAGCGACGGTTGCTTTTGAGATCGGCGCGGGAATAGGCGCGCCTACCCTTTCGACGGTAAAGGTCGGGAGCGAGCTTAAAGAACCGACCGCGCCGACAAAATCGGGATATGACTTTGACGGTTGGTATACCGACGCGGGGGAGGCGGTGAGCTTTCCCTATACCGTCAAAAAAGACACGACGATGCATGCAAAATGGACGAAGCTTTTTACGGTCGTGTTTGATCTGAATTTTTAATAAAAACAAGGAGATGAAGAACCGCCCGAAGCCGCGGCAAGTACGCTTCGTGACGGCGGCACGGCGGCGCGTCCCGCCGACCCGACGAGAAACGGGTATGACTTCGGCGGTTGGTATTTTGACACGGAATGTACGGGAACGGAGGTTGAGTTTCCGTATACCGTGAGCGCGGATACGACGTTTTACGCTAAGTGGACGTCCGAATATTCGATAAGCTACATACTTAACGAGGGGACTCCGACCGTTTCGTCCGCAACGGTTTTGGCGGGAACGGTGATAGCCGAGCCGCCGACGCCGACGAGAACGGGTTTGGAATTTGGCGGTTGGTATACGACGGCTGATTTTTTGGGGACGGCTGTGATTTTTCCGTATGTTGTAAATGCGAATACGGTTTTTTATGCAAAATGGACAACTACGGTAAAATATTCAGTAAGCGGCGGTTCGTTTATTCCGACGGACACCGTTTCGGTTGGAACGCGGCTTCCGACACCGCCGACGCCTACGAGAACGGGCTATGACTTCGGCGGTTGGTATACGACTTCGGATTTTTCGGGAACGGCGGTGACCTTTCCGTATGTTGTGAATGAAAAAACTAATTTTTATGCCAAGTGGACGGCGACGATAAAATATTCGGTAAGCGGCGGTTCGTTTATTCCGAATGCAATCGTTTTGGCGGGAGCGGTGATAGATGCACCGCCGACTCCGACAAAATCGGGTTATGACTTCGGCGGTTGGTATACGACTTCGGAGTTTTCGGGAACGGCGGTAGCCTTTCCGTATACCGTGACCGGAAGAATTACTTTTTATGCCAAGTGGATGCCGACAGCGAAAACGACGTATACGGTAAGTTATGTAGTAAACGGCGGTAAGCCGAGTATTCCGAACGCCACCGTTTCGGCGGGAACGGCGATAGCCGCACCGACTGTGACAAAATCAAACAATGAGTTTGACGGTTGGTTCACAACGTCAAATTTTTCGGGGACACAAGAAACTTTCCCGTACACTGTAAACGCAAACACGATTTTTTATGCGAAGTGGACGCCGACGTATACGGTAAGTTATGTAGTAAACGGCGGTACGCCGAGTATTTTGTCCGTGACGGTTCGCGAGGGTACTTCACTGCCGACACCGACGACGTTGACCAGATTAAATCATGAGTTTGACGGTTGGTTCACAACGTCAAATTTTTCGGAGACAAAAGAAACTTTCCCGTACACGATAAACGCGGATACGACGTTCTACGCCAAGTGGACGCCGTTGTATTCGGTGAGCTATGAGCTTAACGGCGGGACACCGAAGATCGATTCCGTGACGGTTAGGGCGGGTACGGAGATAGACGCTCCGACCGTGCCGACGAGAACGGGCTATGAGTTTGACGGTTGGTTTACAATCTCCGCTTTGTCGGGGTCGGCGGTTATATTGTTGTATTCCGTGAATGCAAACACGACTTTTTACGCGAAGTGGACGCCGTTGTATTCGGTGAGCTATGTCATAAACGGCGGTACGCCGAGTATCGATACGGCGATAGTCCGAGCGGGTACGAAGATAGACGCTCCGACCGCGCCGACGAGAACGGGCTATGAGTTTGACGGTTGGTATTTAAACGATGAATTTGCGGGCGGGGCGGCGAGCTTCCCTTGTACCGTGAATGCGGATACGGTTTTTTACGCAAAATGGACGCCGCTGTATTCGGTTAATTATGAGCTTAACGGCGGTACGCCGAATATTGATACGGCAACAGTCCGAGCGGGAACGGCTGTTCAAGAACCGACCGCGCCGACAAAATTAAATCATGCCTTTGACGGTTGGTTTAAAAACCCGACCTTTACGGGAGACATTGAGTCTTTTCCGTATGAAGTGAATGAAAATACGACTTTTTACGCAAAGTGGACGACGCTGTATTCGGTAAGCTATGTCTTGAGCGGCGGTACGCCGAGTATTTCGTCCGTGACAGTCCGAGCGGGTACGGTGATAGAGGAGCCGACTGCTCCGACAAAATTAAATCATGCCTTTGACGGTTGGTTTACGACGGATGATTTTGCGGGGGCGGTAGATCCATTCCCGTATACCGTGAATGCGAACGTGATTTTTTACGCGAAGTGGACGCCGACGTACACGGTGAGTTATGAGCTTAACGGCGGTGCGCCGAGCATTGCGACGGTGACGGTTCGTGCGGGAGCGGCGGTTCAGACTCCGACGACGCCCGCGAGAACGGGGTATGTATTTGACGGTTGGTTTACCTCCTCGACTTTCGTGGGATCGGCAGTGACTTTCCCTTACACCGTGAGTTCGGATACGGTATTTTATGCGCGGTGGGCGGGAGAATTTACCGTCGGGTATGTCTTAAACGGCGGTACTCCCGAGATCGAATCCAAACTCGTCCGAAGCGGAACGGTCTTGCAAGCCCCGTCTGAGCCGACGAGAACGGGTTATGTCTTTGACGGCTGGTATGCGGATGCGGAATTTACTGCGGCGGCGGCTTTTCCGTACGCGGTGAATGCGGACACGGCTTTTTACGCAAGGTGGACAAAGACCTATGAGGTGAGCTATGTCTTAGACGGCGGCGCGCCGACTGTCCCGACGGAGACGGTACGCGTCGGAACCGTCGTCACGGCTCCGACCGCGCCTACAAAAACGGGCTATATATTTGACGGTTGGTTTACCGACGCGGAATTTACTGCGGCGGCGGTCTTTCCGCATACCGTCGATGCGGACACGGCTTTTTACGCAAAGTGGACAAAGACATATGAGGTGAGCTATGTCTTAAACGGCGGTACGCCGACGATTTCAAAAGAGACGGTACGCGTCGGAACGGTTTTGCAAGCTCCGACCGCGCCTACAAAAACGGGCTATGTCTTTAGCGGTTGGTATACCGACACGGGATTTACGGCGGCGGCGATTTTTCCGCATACGGTAAATGCGGACACGGCTTTTTACGCAAAATGGACAAAAACCTATGAGGTGAACTATGTCTTTAACGACGGCGCGACGGAGACGGCGACCGATATTCTTACGGACGGAACGGTGATAGACGCTCCGACTGTTCCGACGAGAACGGGATATGTCTTTGACGGTTGGTTTACAACGTCAAATCTTTCGGGAGCGGCGGCGGCATTCCCTTATACGGTAAACGCGGACACGGCATTTTATGCCAAATGGACAAAAACCTATGAGGTCGGCTTTGTCTTAAACAACGGTACGCCGAACGCGCCGTTTGAAACGGTGAGAGCGGGAACGGTAGTACAAGAGCCCGCAACTCCGACAAAAACGGGTTATGCCTTTGACGGTTGGTATACGACGGAATTTTTTGACGGTTCGGCTGTGAGCTTCCCGTATGCGATAAACGCGGATACGGCTTTTTATGCAAAATGGACGGAGCTTTATACGGTCACTTACGTCATGAGCGGCGGCGAGCCGATTATAGCGGCGTCGTCGGTCAGAGCGGGGACGGCGGTCAATGCGCCGAGCGTACCGACGAGATCGGGGTATGAATTTGACGGTTGGTACACGGTCGCGGATTTTGCAAATACGGCGGTGTTTCCGTATACGGTGAATGAGGATACGGCTTTTTATGCAAAATGGACGGCATTGTATACCGTCGTTTACGTTTTAAACGGCGGGA
>JAITOQ010000248.1 GCA_031289865.1 Clostridiales bacterium | reverse complement strand
CCCTACCCTATCTTTCACAATCTCATTCCTCAAATCGACGTGTTCCTCGACAACGGCTACACCAAAGAAGAGGAAAAAATGATCAAAGAGACCCGCAAAATCCTCCACGAAAAGGATCTCCGCGTCACGGCGACAACCGTACGCGTACCCGTTATATACGGACACAGCGAATCTATCAACGTAGAATTTGAAACGCCTTGCACCCTCGACGGGATAAAGAACGCGCTCCAAAATCAAGAGGGCATTATCATCTATGACGATATCAAAAACAACATTTATCCTATGCCTTGCGTTTGCGAGGACAAGGACGAAGTTTTTGTCGGGCGCATTCGCCTTGACGACAGCGTAGAAAGCGGTTGTAACCTCTTTGTCGTCGCCGACAATATCCGAAAGGGTGCGGCAACGAATGCGGTACAGATCGCGGAATACATCATCAAAAATAATATTCCTACACGATAGAATACAATAAAAAGGAAGGATTCCGTATGGGTACAGATCACACTACCCTCTTTAAAGGCTGCGGAACGGCTATAATCACTCCGTTTTCCGCATCAAAAACTCTCGACTTTAACGTGCTCGAAGGCTTGATTGAATTTCAAATAAGCAACGGCACGGACGCTCTGATCGTCCTTGGGACGACGGGCGAAGCGACGACTATGACGCGTGAGGAAAAAAGCGCGGCAATCAAATTTACCGTCGAAAAGGTTCGCGGACGAATCCCCGTCATCGCGGGAACGGGCAGCAACTGCACGGAAACCGCGGCAAAAAATTCTATAGAAGCGGAAAGCTTAGGAGCTGACGGACTTTTGGTCGTCACTCCGTACTACAATAAATGTACGCAAAACGGTTTAGTAGCGCATTACGGTGCAATCGCCGAACGGGTCAAAATCCCGATTATCGCCTACAACGTCCCATGCCGCACTTGCGTCAACCTACTCCCGGCGACCTTTGCGCGTATCGCCGAACAATACAAAAACGTCGTTGCCGTAAAGGAAGCAAGCGGAAATCTCGAACAAATCGCGGAGGTAATCCGCCTAACCCGCGGAAAAGCCGTCGTCTACAGCGGCGACGATTCACTCGCCGTACCCGTCATAAAGTTGGGCGGCGCGGGATTGATAAGCGTCGCAAGCAATATCGCGCCTAAGTATTTCAGCGATATGACGCGCCTCGCTTTAAACGGCAAAACCGAACAAGCGGCGGCACTTCAAGAAAAAATCCAACCGCTTATAAAGGCTCTTTTTTCGGAGGTCAACCCGATCCCCGTCAAAGCCGCGTCAAAGCTATTAGGACTGTCGGACGGCAGTCTAAGACTCCCTCTGACGGAAATCGAGGACGAACACTTCGTTTTGTTGGAAAAAACATTAAAAGAATTCGGACTTATTAATTAAAAAAAGTAATACTCTGTAATCGGTGAACGGGCTTGTAAGGAAAATCCTATCTGTGTACCCGTTTGCGATGATGGGTGAAGCGTCACGCTTCAAGGAAACTCGTATGATAAAAATATTGATTATCGGCATAAGCGGAAAAATGGGGCGCATGATCTATTCACAGCTCCAAAACAACGACAAATCCGAAGTCGTCGCGGGGGTTGACCGTTATGCGGTAACACTTGATTTTAAGGTACCCGTTTTTGCCGACATAAAGGACTGTGCGGTCGCCGCCGACGTAATTATAGATTTTTCGCGTCCGGAATCCCTTTCGGACATACTTCCCTACGCTATAAAAAACAAGCTGCCGCTTGTCCTTGCGACGACGGGTCACACTCCCGATCAATCGGAGGAAATCAAGCGTGCTTCAACCGAAATCCCGATTTTTATGTCGAGCAATATGTCTCTTGGGATCAATCTCCTCATCGCTCTTGCAAAACAAGCGGCGGGATTTTTGGGAAACAATTTTGATATCGAGATTATCGAACAGCACCACAACCAAAAAGCCGACAGCCCCAGCGGAACCGCGCTCTCTATCGCACGCGCCATAAACGACGTGTTTTCCGACAACAAAGAATTCATCTACGGCAGATGCGGAAACGCGTCAAAACGCCGTCCGTCGGAGATAGGTATTCATGCGGTTCGCGGCGGTACTATAGTGGGAAAACACGACGTCCTCTTTATCGGAAACGACGAGGTGATAACCGTCACGCACGAGGCGTCGAGCCGTCAAGTCTTTGCCGCGGGCGCAATCCGCGCCGCGGAATACATCATCGGCAAAAAACCGAAGATGTACAACATGGACGACCTATTGGAGACGGACTTAAACGGAACATTTATGGGACGATGAATACATCGTCCCATACAAGAGAATACTTGCTTTTTATCCGTACTTTTCAACTTTCAATTTTCAATTTTAAACTTTAAAAATCACCACTTCCCGATTATTTTTTTGATTCCGTCAAAAAATCCGCTCTTTTCTACGGCTTCAGCCGCGACGATATTCACGCGGGCGATTTCCGCTCCGTCCTTTTTGACTACCGCCGTACCGACGGTTTGACCTTCGGTGATTTTTGCCTTTACTTCTTCGGGAAGCTCATATTCCACCGTGTATTTTGCACCGTCGCCGCGCTTGCCGAGGACATAATAGTCCTCTCCGAGTGCGGTTTTGAGCGTGTCGGTCTTGCCGCCTTTGACCTTAATCGTGTTTTCTACCGCGCCGCCCTTTACCGCAAGCCGTTTATTTTCAAAATTTGCAAATCCGTAATTAAAGAGTTTTTTGACGTCCTCAAACCGTTTCTGGCTTGTTTCCGCGCCCATGACGACCGCGACCGTACGCATATTGTTATTCATTGCGGATGCGGAAATACAATACATAGACTGTTGAGTAAAGCCCGTCTTGCCCGCGTCGCACCCCTTATAAAACCGTACAAGCTTGTTTGTATTCGTCATCTCCGTCGTTCGTCCGTCGGGGTGAGTGTAATCCTCAAGCCAAATTTTGGTAAACTCAAAATATCCCTTGTGCTTTAACAATTCGCGGAACATTTTGGATGCGTCCCTCGCGGTACAATACTGCTCCGTATCGGTCGGAAGTCCCGTACAATTTGAAAAAAGCGTATTCTCCATTCCAAGTTCTTTTGCGCGCTCGTTCATTCTCGCGACAAAAATTTCCTCGCTTCCCGCGACGGTTTCAGCCATAGCTACACTCGCGTCGTTTGCAGAACAGACCGTCATCGCCTTTAACAATTGCCTCACGGGATGAACCGTATTTGCGTCGAGATAGACTTGCGAACCGCCCATTCCCGACGCATTCTCGCTGACTTGCACCTCCGTATCGAGAGAAATCACGCCCGAATCAACCGCCTCGAAGCTTAGGAGTAAGGTCATAATCTTGACCATACTCGCTATCTTTAGTTTTTGGTCGGGATTTTTTGAGTACAGCTCCGTCCCCGTATTAAAGTCCGCAAGATACGCCGACTTTGACGCCAAAGCCATGTCCGCTTCGACCTTTTTTTCGGCGGCATAGATCCGCGCATTAGGCGCGTCTTTAAACACCGCGCACCCGATAGCCGCCGCGGCAATCACCGTCAGTAAAAATACATAAAAACTCTTTTTAATCCTTTTCATAAAAACCTCTTTTTCACCGCGCCGTTTTTTCAAAATCCGTCGACCTTAACCGACGGTCTTTTATTTTTTTTTGCGGCTGTTCAAAGATAGTTTAAATCTCTTCCCAAAAAATATACGAATATTTTTCTTTTTTCGACATATCGTGTAATATGGCTGTTAAAAGTGAAAAGTTGAAAATTGAAAGTTGAAAGTTGAAAATTGCGGATAAAAAGCAGGCGTCATTCTTATAATCCTTAACTCTCAACTTTCAACTTAAAAAAAGAGGTTGTTCATGAAAACGTATTTTGAAAGGATCAAAAGAGATTTTATACTCTTTTACACGGGTTTTTATCTAAAGCACTCAAAGTCGCTCCGTAAGCTGTGGGCTTTTGCGGCGGTCGCGCTCATCCTTGGGATCATTTCGGGTATCGCAAATTCCGAACGATTTCTCGTCGAAAACTTTTTTCATTTAAAGAGTATCGGCGCGTACGCGAACGCTCCGCATTTCTTTGGGACGTTCCTCCTGCATCTCGCGTATTTTGCACTGATCTATATCGCCGTTATAAATTTTTATTGCTCGGTCGCGGGCTTTATCACGGTGTTTTTTATCGCGTTTCGATTGGGCGCGGCACTCTCCGCATTGGTCGCGGTTTACGGCTTTATGGGCTTTGTAAACGCACTCGTCGTCTATCTCCCCGTCAACCTCGTTCTCTTAGCCGCTCTAACCGCCTACCTCTTAATCTGTATAGAACTCTCGGGCGGCTTTAAAAACCGCGGGATCAATCGCTGTAAGCCCTCCTACAAAGCCGCGCTTCGCCACTGTCTCTACTTCCTCCCCGCCGTCGCCCTCATCGACCTCGCCGCCTTTGTGGTGATTTTATGATTTGCTCTGATATCTTTGATTTTTGCTTTTTGGTACGTTAGGAAAGACAAGCCTCAATTTTCCTTGTTTAATCAACGGCTGAATATATCTTGTCATCATATAATAGAGCGACGATTCAAGATGAAGCTCTTTGGCAAGTTCTTCTCTCGACCTCGGCAACTTGCAAAAATCAAGGATTTGTGTTTCAAACTCCCCAACCTCATGCGCTTCTATAAGCTCTTGTTTTGCCTCATTGTTGTACAATGTCGCCTTAAACACTCCGCGCACACTTTCAAATACGGGTCGCGGCAGTCCCGCCGCATTCATTTCCGCAAGAATGGTAGGGATACCGGAAAAACGATTTTCCGTTTTTAACATCACCTCAAGCATTCCCGCAATAAAAGGATTCCTTGTATCGGCAGCGGCTTTGCCCAAATCGTCAACCGTCAAACGCCCGTACAAACCGCCCGGATTTTCAACCTCTATGCGGTCTTTGTACATGACGATTCGTATCGGAGAACCGTCCGTGTGAATACTATAATCACGGTGAATTAAGCTATTTAGAATAATCTCTCTGATCGCTTTGATCGGATATTCCGTTTTGTCACGCCGCTCTGCTGTGGTATCGTCTATAATTGTCTTTGTTCGCATGTTTCGCCGAACAAAGCCGATTGCTCCGTCAAGCATTTGCGGTATTGTTCCGTCTATTCGTTTGTTGTCTATAAATCTCTCTTCGCTTCCGGCTGCCGCAATTTCATACCCCGGAACCAACATCGCCGTAATTGAAAGCTGCGGAAAAAAACTTTGCGGATAGATTCCGAAAAGCATTACCCCACCGACCGTCGGCTTTCCGTTCTCGACGATTCCTTGAAACCTCATCAACTGTTCGTCCGTCATGTTTGCAAGGTTTGGCTTTTCTTTTCGGAGTATTGCAAAGTAGCGTGTGATTTCCTCATTATCAAAAGACTCGACCGTAGCGCGGTCAACAATCCGTAATTCGTCATGAATTTTGCGCTTAAACGCTTCTAAGCTGTAGACCTCATACTCCGTCATCGTGATATCCGCATCTCCGACACGAACATACGAGCCGCGCATTCGTCCCGCACCCAAATAAAAACACGGCTTATCAAAAATATCCGTTTCGGTTATTTCCGCGCTGACAACGGTTCTTCCGTTGATTTCCGCAACGGTAAACAGCGGTCTGATTGTAGGCGACATCTGTTTACACTGCTCCGTCACCTTTACTTGTAAATCTTGAGCGTCGTAAACTCCCGTGATTGCAAAGCCTTCCGCCTCGCTTATCCCAAACAACAAAGTCCCCCCGCCTATTTGATTTGCAAATGACGAAAGCGTATCATACAAACGCTTCGGAGTCCCTCCGCGTGCTTCTTTTAATTCCAAATCTTGCCTTTCGCATTTCTGCAAAACAACCTCTTGAACAAGGTTTTTCAATTCTTCTACGGTCATACTCTTTCTCCTTATCGGCTTCTTTCAAGCGTCTATATTATACAACACTTTTAAAAACTACACAACAAAAAAACGCCGATTTTATTGCGTTAATTTGCGAAGTTTTGAGAAAATTTGCGAAGTTTTGAGAAATATTGCGTAAAATTTGCGAAGATTTGCGAAGTTTTGAGAAAATCACTTCTCCGTGTACTTCAAATTTCCGTCCGAAAAAATCCCTCTTAGCTCCCAAATCCTGCCTTTTTGGGTGTAATCGACCTTTAGCCCCGTGTCGTAGACGCGCCCGTCGTATTGGATTTTGACGGACGTATCGCCGAAACAGTCGGCAAAGATTTCCTCTATCATCTCTTTTGAACGGGTTAGGTCGTCCTCGACCTTTACATATAGGGTCTTTTGTTTGGGTGTAGGCGGGTTTAGCGCGTGTTCTTTAGTTTCGGACGTTTCGGCTTCCTTTACGTCGGTCGGCTGCTGCTCGCTCCAAACCTCGACGTCGTTGACAAGGATTTTAGGATTTTCTTCGCTCGACACGCGGATACTGCCGCCGACCTTGATGACGGTATCGTTGACCAATTTCGCCTTGTTTTTTTCGTACTGCGACGGAAAAAACACAACCTCGATTGAGCCGTAGAGATCCTCAAGGCGGCCGTATGCCATCATTTTTCCGTTTTTTGTGAGCTTTTTAGAGAGATTGGTGAGGACGCCGCCCGCCGTGACAAAGGAATCGTCCTGCACGGAAAAGGTCTGCTCCGCTTCGCCGCTCTCGCCCTCGCCGTCGGAGCTTGCGAGCATGGACATATTAAAGCTGAGTTTTTTAAATTTTTCAAGGTGGTCGCTCAATGGGTGTCCCGAAATATACATGCCGAGAACCTCTTTTTCGTAGGTTAGCTTTTGATTTTCGGGATATTCGTTGATATCGGGATACTTCACGTCGATTTTAAGCTCGTCCATTTCGGTATCAAAGAACGAAAATTGTCCGTTTTCTTTAGTCTTTCTGTCGCTCGTCACTACCTCGACTATGCGGTCGTATACTCCCATGAGCTGTGAGCGCGGATAGCCGAAGCAGTCCATTGCGCCGCCCTTTATAAGGCTCTCGATCATGCGCTTGTTGATATAATTGGAATCGCAGCGTTCGATAAAATCCGCTATGCTTTGGAACGCTCCGTTTTTGTTTCTGTCCTCGATAATCGCGGAGATTGCAACCTCGCCGATATTTTTTATGCCCATAAGCCCGAACCGCACGCCCTCGTTTTCTACCGAAAAATACACCTTGCTTTTGTTGAGATCGGGCGGGTAGACCTTGATTTTGTTTTCCTTTAGAATTAGGATATACTTTGTGATTTCGTCGATATTAAAGATCCTATTGTTGATGACCGCGGTTATGTAATGGACGGGATAGTACCGTTTCAAATATGCGGTTTCGTAAGAGAGATAGGCGTAAGCCGCCGCGTGGGATTTGTTAAACGCATACGACGCAAATTTTGCCATACTCGCAAAAATAGTCTTTGCCGCATCAAGCGGAACTCCGCGCCTAAGCGCGCCCTCGACGGTAATCTGCCCGTTCTCCTCCTTGCCGTGTAAAAAGATGACCTCCTCCGCGTCCATGGCTTCCTTTTTCTTTTTACTCATCATGCGGCGCACGTTATCCGCGCCGCCTAAGGAGTAGCCCGCAAGCTCGCGGACGATACGCATAACTTGCTCTTGATAGACGATACAGCCGTAAGTAACGGATAAAATCGGCTCTAAGCTTTGGTGAGCGTACGACACCTTGTCGGGGTTTCGTTTTCCGCTGACATACTGCGGTATAAAATCCATAGGACCGGGGCGGTAGAGAGAAATCCCCGCGATAATTTCTTCGAGAGCGGTCGGGAGAAGCTGCATCATAAACTTTTTCATACCCGCGCTTTCAAGCTGAAAAACCGCGTCGGTTTCGCCGCTCGCGATAAGCTCGTAGACATTGGGGTCGTCAAAGGACATTTTATCAAAATCGATCTCTACCCCTTTGTCCTCTTTGATATATTCGAGGGCTTTTTTGATGTCCGTGAGCGTCCTAAGTCCTAAAAAGTCCATTTTGAGAAGTCCCAACTCCTCGATCTCGATCATGTTGTACTGTGTCGTGACTTCGTTTCCGTTTTTTGCAAGGGGTATTTTTTCTCCGACGGGATCGCGGCAAATGACCACGCCCGCCGCGTGCATAGAGGTGTTGCGAGGCATTCCCTCAAGCTCCATAGCCATATTGATAATCTTTTTTGCCTCCGTGTCGCTCATATACAGAGCGCGGAGTTCCGGAATGATTTTGGGCTTTTCGTCGTCCTTTTCCTTTGACTCGATTAGCCCGATCATTTCGCCGATAGAGTTTTTTCCGAACGGAATGAGCTTTGTGATACGCTCAACCTCCGCATACGGTACGCCGTACACCCGCCCTACGTCCTTTATAGCCGCCTTTGACGCCATTGTACCGAACGTGACGATCTGTGAAACACGCTCCTTTCCGTACTTGTTGATAACATATTCGATAGCCTTACCGCGCCCCTCGTAACAAAAATCCACGTCAAAATCCGGCGCGCTGACGCGTTCGGGATTTAAAAACCGTTCAAAAATGAGGTCGTATTTTAAGGGGTCTACGTTTGTAATCCCTATTATGTATGCGACGATACTCCCGACGCCACTCCCACGCCCCGGACCGACGGGGATTCCGTGGTTTTTGGAATAGTCGATAAAATCCCAAACGATTAAGTAATATTCGGCGAAGCCCATGCGAATGATAGTGTCCAACTCGTATTCGATACGGTCGTAAACCTCTTGAGCGGGCTCGGGATAGCGGCTTTTGAGCCGTTCAAAGGTGAGCGTCCTCAAAAACTCCTCCGGTTTTTGACCGTTTTCGGGGATATAGTACGGCATGAGCGGAGCTTTTTTAAGCTCTATCACCTCGCACTTGTCCGCAATCTCAAGCGTACTCGCAATCGCTTCGGGCTTATAGGGAAAGAGCGAAATCATCTCTTCGGGCGTCTTTAAATAAAAATTGTCCGACGGAAATTTCATGCGGTTTGTATCCGCGAGGGTCTTTCCCGTTTGGACGCAAAGCAAAATGTCTTGCATCTCCGCATCGCTTCGCTTTAGATAATGGACGTCGTTTGTAGCGACGACCTTGACGCCGATCTCACGCGCAATAGTGATGAGCTGAGGATTTGTTTGCTTTTGCTCGTCGAGTCCGTGGTCTTGTATCTCGATATAAAAATCCTCGTTAAAAATATCCTTTAAGGTCTGTGCGTACGCTTTTGCGCCGTCGTAATCGTTCCTAAGCAGCTTTTGCGGTATCGCGCCCGCAAGACACGCCGAAAGACAGATAAGCCCCTCCGAATGTGTCCGCAAAATGTTCAAATCGATCCTCGGCTTGTAATAAAAGCCGTCTACAAAGGCGATAGAATTCATCTTGACAAGATTTTCGTAGCCCTTCATATTTTTTGCTAAAAGCACCAAATGGTTTTGGTTCTCATCGTCTTCGGGCGCATAGATCCTCACGCTTATGTCGCGGCAAGTATAAAATTCACAGCCGACTATCGGCTTTATCCCCTCGACGCTCGCTTTTTTTAAAAACTGCACGACTCCGTACATCGCACCGTGATCGGTAATCGCGACCGCGTTCATTCCGTTTGCACGCGCCTCGCCAAAAAGCTTATTGATGCGCGCCGCGCCGTCCAACAAGCTGTATTCGGTATGCACATGGAGATGCACAAAATTTTCCGCTTTGATTTTCGTTAAATCTATATTCGATTTTTTTTCTTCCGCCATTATTATCCTCTTTTACTTTAAAACCGACGATTAAATAACGTCCCGAATTTGCACCCGTGACTCAATCGGCTTTTACCTCGTCCGAATCAAGCGAAAAACTCCGCTAATTCCGCAATAGCTTTTGCCTCGTCCGCGCCTTCTGCAGTAATCATAAGCTCGTCGCCGCAACGCAAGGAGAGCGAAATTGCGAGTACGCCCATAAGGCTCTTTGCGTTTACTTTTTTGTTGTTGTGATAGAGCTGAATGTCGCACTTAAACTTTGACGCGGCGTTTGTAATCGCGGCGGCGTCATTTTTTGAAAGGCTTGCTTTTTTAAATTTTAGTTCTTTTTTCACGGTGGTGTTCTCCTTTTCTTGTGTTTTTTTTAAAGTTTTTCCGCAATACTCTGCAATCTTTTCAATCTATGCTGAACGCACCCTTTTGACACTCCTAACAGCTCCGACAATTCCGATATAGACGCTGTGTGATGAGTGAGACGGCAGAGCGCGGTGTCGGATAACTCATGCGGGAGGAGTTTCATGGCTTGTTCGTTATTTTTTATCTTTTCGATAGCGAGGACTTGACCGACGCTTGCGGAAGCGGATTTGTCAAAATTGTAGCTGTCGCAATTTGCACGGCGGTGAGCGTTGTTGCGTTCCTCGCGGACTACAAGTATCTCTTGAAGGGCAAGCGCGCTGTCGTACGCGGCAACGAGTGCCAAAAACGCGCCGACGCTTTCGCCGTCCTTAACGTATACCACATAGCTTTCGTTTCGTTCTACAAGCTTTGCCTTGATACCGTAGGTCAAGAGCGCGTCGCTCACGTCCGCGGCGTAAGCCTCGCTCTCAAATACGATTTCGAGATAGTATCCCCCGTTTTCCTCTTGTTCGGGCGCACGCACGACCCCGTTTTTAAAAAAGGCAAAGCGCATAACGGTTTGAAATTCTCTTTCACCCAAATAACGCTCCTCTAATGTGTCGGTAAACCCGACTATGTGTCCGTCCGACACCGCCGCCGCACCCGTCTTTTCTAAAAGCACGAGCATTTCCTTTTCGGCGATTTCGACCTCTTTTAGCTTTTTGGATTTTTGACTGATATTTAGCGACGCGCCGATAGCATACTTCCGTTTTATTTCAAACGCAAAGCGCGTCAAAAGAATATCCTCGTCGCATTCCACCGACAAAAAGATACGCCTGTCCGCAATCCGTATACTCCCGAACGACAAAATCACGCCGTATAAAAACGCATCGTCCGATTCGTTTTCGGAAAAATATTTGAGTATCTCTTGTTTTACCTTATTTTTTGAAATCATATTATCCTTTTTTTCTTGAATTTTGGCGCGCCGAACGCGTTTACGAGCCGTCCTACGTCCGCGTTGTTTTCCTTTATAAAGCGTTCCGCGGCGTCAAACGAGCCTACACGCGACGGAAAATGAGCGTCGGTGTCCGATATGAGCTTTGCGCCCGATTCAAACAAAAGCTCAAAAACCTTGGGGTCGGCGTGTTTTTCGTTTAGCTCCATATAGGTATCAGTGTCGATACAGACCTTTGCGACCTCTTTTACGTCCACAAAAAATTGCGTGTTTATATGGGGCAGAATGTCGATAGGATTGCGCTCTATCATTCTTATCATGAGCTTTGTATTCCGCGCAATCATTTCGTTTGAGGGCTTAAAAATATCCGCCCAATAGGTCTTCCACGTTATCCCGCAAATACTTTTCAGCCCATACGGGAGCGCGACGGGGTGATAGCCCGCAATCACGATATCGAGCATTTCAATTTCCTCTTCGGTGAGGTCGATTCGCCCGTCCAAATCCGCAAGATCGGCTTCTACGCCGTGCAATATCTTGATTTCGGGATACTTTTTGCGGTATAACTCGATCTCTTTTCTCTGCTTTAATATCTTTCTGTGGGTCATTGCGAAAGGATTTCTCTTGCCGTGGTCGGTTATGGCAATCTCCTTTAGCCCTTTTCCTATAGCGGCTTTGATGTTGTCCTCCACGGACCCCGCGCCGTCGCTGTAGCGCGTATGCGTATGATAATCGCCGTAAAACATTTTTTATATTCCTTAGTTTTTTAAAATAATAAGTGAGGTTATTTATAGAATGCAAAATGCAGAATGCAGAATGCAGAATTGCGGATAATAAGTATGTATCATTCTGAGCCTACGAAGAATATAAAACGTTAGCCCGTATTATCACTAAAATGAAAGCTGGATTTAGCATAGGTGTACCTCGGAGAAATCGTTTGAGATTCTTCGCAAGCTCAGAATGACACCTACTGTTTTGCATTACGAAAAAGCCATACTTTTTTATCCGCAACTTTCAACTCTCAACTTTCAACTCTCAACTTTCAACTTTCAACTTTCAATTTTATAAAGTTTCCACTTCCAGACAAAGCGAAACCCCGAATTCACGGTACACTTCGGAGGTTATATGTTCGACAAGCTTGAGATAGTCAGCGCTCGACGCGCCGCCCTTGTTGACTATAAAGCCCGCGTGTTTTTCCGATACCGCCGCGCCACCTATATTATAGCCCTTTAAACCGACTTTGTCAATACAAAGCGACGGAATGACGCCGTCTTTTCTCACAAAAACACTCCCGATACTCGGTTCGGAGGGTTGGGATGCGCGTCTTTTCGTTCGGTTTTCCTCTATCGCACAAAGGATTGTTTCACTGTCGCCGTGCGTCAAACGAAAAACCGCCTTAAGCACCACGTAACCGCCCTCCGACAAAATCGATCGGCGGTATCCGAATTTAAAATCTTCTCTTAAAAAACGCAGAGTTTTTCCGCTATCGAGTTCTAATACGTCGGCATAGACTAACCTCTCGCCGACCTCACCCCCGTACGCGCCCGCATTCATAAAAAGCCCGCCGCCGATACTACCGGGGATTCCGCACAAAAATTCAAAGCCCGACAGCGAGTTTTGCGCTGCAAGCCGACTAAGGCTCGGCATAGGAGTACCCGAAAACGCGGTAATCGTATCGCCCTCCGCTGCCGCGCCCGAAAAAAGCCGCGTCGAAACCACAACACCGTCGTACCCGCCGTCGGAAATCAATACGTTCGTACCGTTACCCAATATTTTAAAGGGAAACCGCGTGTTTTTTAGGACGGAGAGGAGCTTGACCGCGCCTTTTTCGTCCTCCGGATAAAAAACAAGCGGAATTCTTCCCCCGCTTTTAAACGATGATAATTCCGCTCCGCTCACATTTGTCTTGAATTTTACTCCGACCGTCGTCAAAAAATCAAAATCCGCCATATGGCAGTATATGCGGCGGGCATGTGAAAAAATGTGCTCTATTTTTGGTCTTTTTTCATCTTTTTTGTCCGCTCGTCAAGCTCGGTCATCGCGTTGTAGCCCATTTTATTCATACGCATATTCGAGGTCGCGACTTCTACGACGATAGCCATATTTCGCCCCGGCATAACGGGCAGCTTGATATACGGTATATCCACTCCCAAAAGCTTTTGGTAGGTCGTGTGATTTCCTAATCTCTCGTACTGCGTACCCTCTTTCCAATTTTCCATTTCGATGATCAAGTTGACCTCGTATTCGTCGATCAACGCGCCCACTCCGAACAGATGCCTCACGTCTACGATCCCGACTCCGCGTACCTCCAAAAAATACTTTAGAAGTTCGGGTGCTTCGCCTATGATTTGATCCTTTACGCGGCGAATCTGTACCATGTCGTCCGCGACCAAACGGTGTCCGCGGTCTAACAATTCGAGAGCGGTTTCGCTTTTGCCTATGTGGCTCTCGCCCGTTAGCAATACTCCCTCGCCGTATATGTCCACAAGTACGCCGTGAACGGTTTCGCTTTCCGCTAAAAGGTCGTTTAGGTACATGACGACGTTATTCATGACCTCGTAAAGAGGCGCGTGACACGCAAAAATAGGGTGCTTATATTTTTTTGCATACCGCAATAGATCTTCTGGCGGCTCTAAACTGCCCGCAAGTACGATACACGGTATCTTGTGCTTCATCAGCTTTGCAATCGCCGCTTCTTTTTTGTCCTCGTTTAAGGATTCGAGATAATGCAATTCCGCATTCCCAAGCATCTGTATGCGTTCCGCGACAAAATAGTCGTCGTTGTCGGCAAGCAAAAGCCCCGGACGGCTAATATTGACGGAAGTTATGGTCATCACGTCGCTTTCATTGCCGTTTCGTATCAAGAAACCGCATTTCTCTGCAAACTCGCCTACCGTAATCTCCACTTTTAGGCTTTTTTCGGTTTTTTTCGCTCTTGACATATAATCACCCTTTAGTTGAAAATTGAGAATTTTTTAATGCAAAATGCAAAATGCAGAATGCAGAATTGCGGATAAATTAGAGATGTGATTCAGAGAAATCGTTTTAGATTCTTCGCAAGCTCAAAATGACACCGACTGTTTTGTATTAAAAAAATGCACCTACTTTCTAATCCGCAATTCTGCATTCTGCATTCTGCATTCAATTACTTATTCATTCTCGTTCTCTTCCGCACTTTCCGCGTCGTTCTTTAAAACCAACTCTTGATGCTTGCATTGGTTGTTTGTACAGATATACTTTTTTCCGTCCTTGTTGGAATAGACGCGCATATAGTTGCCGCATTCGGGACAGAGGTACGGCGCGGGAACGTCCCACGAGATAAAGTCGCAAGTCGGATATCCCGAACAGCCGTAAAACAGCTTGCCCGCCTTTGATTTTCTCTTGTAGATATCCTTTCCGCATTTTGGGCATGTCGAAACGGGTTTTTCGTACGGTTTGATATTTTTGCAATCCGGATACGACGGACAAGCCAAAAACTTGCCGTACTTGCCGTCCTTTACGACCATGTGCGCGCCGCATTTCTCGCAAACCACCTCCGTGACCTCCGGCGCAAGCTTTACGCTCTCGCCGCTCCGCGCAGCAAATTGAACCTTATCCAAAAACGACGGATAAAACTCGGCTATCAAATCTTGCCACTTTCTGCCTCCGTCCTCGATTTTGTCGAGATCCTCCTCCATCTTCGCGGTAAATTCAATATCCATTATTTCCGTGAAATACTTGACGAGATAGTCGCAAACCGTTTCGCCTAAGGTAGTCGGCAAAATAAACTTCTCTTCCTTTACGGTGTATTCGCGCTTACTCAAGACGTTGATGACCGTCGCATAGGTACTCGGACGTCCGATACCGTTTTCTTCCATCGCCTTGACGAGGGTCGCGTCAGTGTAGCGCGGCAGCGGCTTTGTATATTTTTGTTCGTATTTCAATTCCTTGAGCGTGAGGTTTTCTCCCTCGGTGAAGTTCGGGAGGTTTCCCGTTTCTTCCGTATTTTCCTCTTGATTTTCGTTCTGATTTTCCGTAAGGCTGTCGCCGTACACCGCCGTAAAGCCCTTAAAAACGATACTGCGCCCTTTTATCCTAAATCCGTAGGTTTTGTTAGGCTCGCTTTTTGACTCCGCAGCGATACGCACGTTGAGGGTGTTGTACACTGCATCTGTCATTTGACTCGCCAAATAGCGTTCGTAAATGAGCTTGTAGAGGCGGTATTGATTTCGGTTGATTTTAGAGGCGAGGGACTGCGGCGTACGTTCGAGTGAAATCGGACGAATAGCCTCATGCGCGTCTTGCGCTCCTTTTTTGGAGACGTACACGTTGAATTTTGCGGGCGCATATTCCGCGCCGAAGGTTTCGACGATATACTTTTGGGTTTCGGCTTGCATGTCGGGAGAAACGCGTACGCTGTCCGTCCTGATATACGAAACAAGCGCGACATGCCCCTCGCCCTCTATCTCAAAGCCCTCGTACAGCTGTTGAGCGATCTGCATGGACATCGGCGCGGTCATCGAGAGTTTTTTTGACGCGTCTTGTTGCATAGTACTCGTCGTAAACGGCGGTTGAGGGCGGCTCTTTGAAACCCCTTTTTTGACGGAATCGACAAAGTAGCGTTGGTTCTCGATATCCGCAAGGATTTTATCCAACTCTTCCTTGTTAGGGATAGTGTATTTCTTTTTGTTTATGTCCTCAAACGCCGCTTTAAACTGCTTTGCGTCCGCGTCCTTTTGCTTCAGCAAAAAGGCAAATAGATTCCAATACTCTTCGGGAATAAATGCGCGGATTTCGCGTTCGCGGTCGACTATCATTTTGAGGGTCGCGGACTGAACTCTCCCCGCGCTCAGATTAGAGCGTATCTTTCTTGACAGTACGGGAGAGATTTTGTAGCCCACAAGCCTATCGAGTATGCGCCGCGCTTGCTGCGCGTCTACGAGCTTTAGGTCTATATCACGCGGATTTTCGATAGCCGCGTTGACTGCCTTTTTGGAAATTTCGTTAAAGACGATACGGTTGTTTATACCCTCTATCTCAAGGGCTTCTTTGAGATGCCACGAGATAGCTTCTCCCTCGCGGTCCGGATCGGTCGCAAGATATACGACGTCGCTCTTTTTGACGAGGGCTTTCAGCTTTTTTACCGCGTCCTTTTTTTTGTCGTAAACCTCGTACTGCGGTTTAAAATTGTGTTCGATATCGATTCCGAGAGATTTTTCGGGTAAGTCGCGAATGTGACCGCCCGACGCTTCGACGATAAAGTCTCCGCCCAAGTATTTTTCGATGGTTTTCGCCTTTGACGGCGATTCCACAATGACAAGTTTTTTCATGCTTTTACTCCTATTGTTTTTTTCGCATTTTTGTTTGCGCTTTTAAAAAAACACTCAACAAGCCGCGTAATAATTGTTTCCCGTTTCTTCTATCTGTCCCATCAAAATGAGAGAGGTCAGTATCGAATTTAATTTACCGATCTCAAGTCCCGTGAGGGACAAAAGCTCGTCAAAATGCAGCTCCCCTTTAGAAAGCTCGCCCACGATCAAGGTTTCGACGATATCGAGAATGATCCCGCTATCGGCTTTTTCCTTGCGCTCTAAGTTGTTGTCCTCTAAAATATCGTTTATTTCCGTCACCATTGCCGCTTGCAATTTCTTTAAAAAGCGGTTTGCGCCTTGACTTTCGGGCGAATAGATACTGCCGGGGACTATGTAGATATTTTTGCCTTGCTCGACCGCATAATTTACGGTGATGAGCGAACCGCTCTTTTCACCCGCTTCGGTGACAAGCACGGATTTTGAAAGCGCGCTGATGATACGGTTTCTGTGTGGAAAATGGTAGCTCATTGCGCGAGTCCTCGGCTTGTATTCCGTGAGAATTAAGCCGTTTTTTACAATCTCGTCCGACAATGCGCGGTTTTCGGCGGGATAAATCACGTCTATCCCCGTCCCGCATACCGCTACAGTAGGCATATTGTTGTCAAGTGCGGCTCTGTGCGCCGCCGTATCCACGCCCCGCGCCATTCCGCTGACTATCGTAAAGCCCGCACGGGCAAGCTCGGAGGCAAATTCTTTTGTGACGCGCCGTCCGTATGCGGTCGGGGTTCGCGTCCCTACTATCGAAAAAAGCTCGTTTTTTAAGATCCCGATATCCCCTCTGTAAAATAACAGTATCGGAAAATCGGGTATTTCCCTTAAACTCTCCGGATAATCCTCACTCAAAAAGGTGATGTATTCCGCGTCCGCGGCTATAAGCTCACGTCTAAGCGACTCCTTGTAAGCGTCGTTGTTTAAGGATTCGACCAAATGAAAAACCGCCGCACCCAATATCCGCGTAAATTCCGCGGCAAAACTTGCGAACGAATTTACAATCCGTGCGGGTTCGCTTGCGATCTCGATCATTTCCAAAATCTTCTTTTGAGTCACGCCCTCTATGCTGTTTAAAAACAAAAGAGCGGCGTCGTTTGGGGTGTGTGTTATCATAATTTCCTTTTAATATTTTTTAATGCAAAATGTTTTTTTAATGCAGAATGCATTAAACAAGCCTATACTTCCTATCGAGCGACCGATATTGCACCGCTTCGGCGACGTGTTCGCTCTTAATATTCGCTATCCCTTCCATATCCGCAATCGTCCGCGCCACTTTTAGGATACGCGTCACGGCGCGTGCCGTGAGATTGAGTTTTTTAAAGGCGGCTTCTAACAGTCGGGTCGAGCCTTCGTCCAACTTGCAGTACTTGTCAAGCTGTGAATTTCCCATAGAGGAATTTGTATACATAGGCTCGTAGCGAAAGCGTTCGCGCTGTATCTCCCTCACGCGCTCCACACGCGCCTTTATAGACGCGGAGGCTTCGGCGCGTTTTCCGTCGTACATTTCCTCAAACGCTATCCCGTCCACCTCGACGTGGAGGTCTATACGGTCTAAAAGCGGTCCCGACAGCTTGTTTAGATACCTATGAATTGCAATCGGACCGCAAGAGCATTTTTGCGTCTTTGAGCCGAAGTTGCCGCACGGACAAGGATTCATGCTTGCGACCATCATAATGTCCGCGGGGTATTCGACCGTCCGCATTGCCCGCGAGACCGTGACCGTCTTGTCCTCAAGCGGCTGACGCAAGGTCTCTAAGGTGTATCTTGCATATTCGGGCATCTCGTCCAAAAACAAAACACCGTTGTGAGCAAGACTGATTTCGCCCGGCTTGCTTTTTATACCCCCGCCGACCAAAGCGACGGTCGTCGCCGTGTGATGCGGCGAACGGAAGGGACGCGCCGTCACAATCCCGTCATCGGAGTTTAATATCCCCGCCACGCTGTGTATCTTTGTGACCTCTATCGCCTCTGCAAACGTCATAGAGGGCATAATACCGGGGATACACTTCGCTATCATGGTCTTCCCCGCGCCGGGAGGACCTATCATCAAAATATTGTGACCGCCGGCAACCGCTATCTCTATCGCACGCTTTGCCTTTGACTGTCCCTTTACCTCCGCAAAGTCGTGACCCGTCCCCGTTTCGGCAAGGACGCTCGTATACGAACAAAATTTGACGGGGGCGTATTCCTTGTCTCCGTTTATGAGCCTAATCACTTCTTCCAAATTTTTGAGCGCGTAAATCTCTAAGCCCTCTATAAAGGACGCTTCGTGCCGATTTTCGTAAGGGATAATAAAGCGTTTAAAGCCCGATTGGTATGCGGCGATAAGCATAGGCATCACACCGCTGACGTGGCGCAGCGTCCCGTCGAGAGAAAGCTCGCCTATGAGGATATAGCCGTGCTCCGTGAGACTTGCGAGCTGTTCGGAGGCGATAAGTAGGCCTACCGCTATCGGGAGGTCAAAACAAGGCGTATCCTTGCGGATATCCGCGGGCGCGATATTGACCGTGATCTTTTTTATCGGAAAATCATAACCGCTGTTTTTTATAGCGGAACGGACTCGCTCCTTTGCCTCCTTGACCGATTGACCGACCAACCCGACTATGTCGAATGACGGAAGCCCCGCATTTATATCGGTCTCCAAAACGGCCTCGTATCCGATCAGCCCGTCTAATCCGTAGCTTGTAACCTTTGACAGCATATCGACTCACTTTATCTTCCGATTTTTTAAAAGACGCGTTAAGAGATAAATGAGCCCGTTTAAGAGCCCATTTTTCATATTTTATTTATTATTTTTTTACCTTGCTCAAGACCTTGCCAAAGGTTTCTTTAACCTTGCCGAGTACGAATCCGTCGCCGCTGTCGTCGCCCCACGGTAGGACGTTTTTCAATCTCCCCTTATAGGTGATATCGTATATAACGTAAGCGAAGTATGCTATGATGAGGAAATTTACCACCGACATAAAGATAGCGAAGCCCGGATTTAGGAGCGTGGAATAAGCGATCGACGTACCCAATTTATTTTCGATAGCTCCTCCTATCAAGCCGTCCGCGCTTAGGACGGTGACGAGATTGACAACCGTCGTCAGCGAAAACGCAGAGAAGATAAAGAACACTCTCTTTTCACCCGAAATAATCAAATAGACTAAGAGGAGCAAAAGCCCGAATACCATGGAGAACGGCTGCATTCCCAATGTAAACATAAAGATTGCGATTATCGCAAACGCGGAGAGGAGTACAAGCTCCGCACGGTTTTTGCGTTTGAAATAGAGCGCGATCACGCCCGCAAAGATACAGAGCGCGATAACTATGTCAAACACCGCTTGAAGCGAGCTGTAGGTCGCAGTATTGCTCCCGATCATGGTATAAAAGTTAAACGCGTCTAAGGAAGTACGGTCGATAATCGGGACAAGCGTTCCGCTCGTACCGAAGTTGACAAGCCTCGTATATTGGACAAATACTCCGAACGGATTATCCGCAAAGTCCGTAAACGGAATGGATACGACCCAAAAGCCTATGATACATGCCGCCGCCGTGATACCGAGCTTGAGCCGTTTGTCTGCATTCCTATAAAATACAAACGCTAAGAACACCGCGACAAGCGGTAAAACGTAAAGTGCCTTTTGATTGAAAACAACGGCAAGCGTCATATAGACGGCGACCAAAATGTATTTTTTGTCGAGTATCGCAAAGCCCGTCAGCATGAGGAACAGCGCGAGTATCGAGTCCGCGCTTCCCCAACCCGCCGAGGTGATAAAGACCGACGGCAGGAGCGCGTAAAGGAGCGCGGCGATAAACGCCGTCTTGTCTCCCAAGGTTTTTCGCGCAAAGATAAAGAGATATCCGATAGCTATGAGATCGGCAATCATGCCGGGAATTTTGGTCAAAAGATCGATACCCGCCGACGGCGTAGCGGTCAAAAGCTCTATTTTAAAGAGATTCGCAATCCCCCCTAAGATAGCGTAGATGAGGAGCATACCTGGTGTCTGTGACCGCCCCTCCGACGTGGTAAACATTTGAGGCCAACCCGCAAAGCCGCTTGTCAGACGGTCCAACAGCGAGCTGAAATACGCGGGACCCGTCGTTTCGGCATACCCTCCGATGAGCTGAGTAATCAATATGCGTACCAAAAAGCCCGCGCCTAAGAGTATCAACAAGAGATGAGTCGGCTTTAATTTTTTAAACTCGTTTGTAAGACCCGCGTCGCGTGTCTTAAAATTCTTTCTGATAAAGTAGTACAAGAGATAGCAGACCGCGACGGAGATGAGCGCGAAGAATATCGCTAAAAATACGCTCAATCCGTCGGCGTAATTGATCGCCGTCTTAGAAATCGTACGGATAGCGAGCGCGGAATTAGCTTCGACCGCCGACTTGACGTCGGAGCTTTTGGTGTAAACCATCGAGACGTTATCAAAATACACGCCGAAACCGCTGGATTGGGTAGGTTTTTCAGCTTTTGTCTTAGACGTCTCCGTACCGAGCCGAATCGCAAGAGTTAATTCGGTGTATCCTCTGCTGTGTACATATATCGAAACATGTACCCACTTCAACTTAGTAGTTGTTGTTGTATCTGTAGTATTCGTCTGCGTTTCATAGACAAAGGCGTCGCTTTCGACAAAGCCGACAAACGCGCCCGCCCCCTCTAACGTACCCGTATATGCAGATGGATCCGTAGCTATAGTGTTTCGTACAAGTATATCCGCTTCTAACTTATAATAAGAGTTCTTTTTTACTTTGACCTTTTGATAGAAATAGGAATATGTGCTGCTTGTATTGATCAGCTGTATAATATTCCCTTTACCGTTACCCGTCGCACCGCCCACAGCCAAGTCGCTTGTAGTGGTAAGGGTTATCGTCGAATGAGTGCTGTCTCCCCCGACCGTCCAACCCGACGGAAGCTTTTTACCGTTGCTATCGGTGACCGTCGATTCATAATCGCCATTGACAACCAAATTATCACCGTACTTTACGCTGTCGCAAGAGGTGAGAAGAAGCATCGACGAAATCGACGCAATCACAAGTACCAAGACCAACAAAACTTTTTTCATAGCTTACCAAACTCCGAAACTTAAAATATTTCCCGAAACCTCCCGCAAAAACCGTAATTTCCGCAAAGGAATATCTCGGAAGTAAATACACTTTATAAAGTATAAGGTAATTCCGAAACTTTTACAAGCGTTTTGAAACGGTTTTTGAAAAAAAATTTTGAAACGTATAAAAAAGTAGGCGTCATCACTGTAAAAATAAGGAATATAAAGTGTAAAATGCAGAATAGCAGATTTAAAAAATAGGTGTCATTCTGAGCGGAGCGAAGAATCCAAAACGATTTTCCCGTATCACACCTAATCGGAATCCGATTTTTGTGCAGCGGTTGTATTGTTAACGTTTTAGATTCTTCGCTCCGCTCAGAATGACACACACTTTTTTATTCGGATACGGGACGATGAGGCATCGTCCCCTACAAGAGGATTACCGACTTTTTTTATTCGGATTACGGGCGACCGAGGCGGTCGCCCCTACGAGAGAATTACCGACTTTTTTTATTCGGAGCAAAGCGACACCTTAATTTTCAACTTTCAACTTTCCACTTTCAACTTTTAATCTACTCCGTCCTCAGCGCGACTACCGGATCTTTCTTTGACGCGCCCTTTGCGGGAATGAGTCCCGACAAAAGCGTGACGGCGACGCTGACGACTACTAAGAGTAAGCCGTTGACAAAGGAGAGTTGGGCTATCTTATCGACCTCGAGCGAGGATTTCATAATCAAATTTATCGGTATCGACAAGAGGAGTGTTACGGCGACGCCGATTATGCCCGAAAGCAGTCCGAGTATCATGGTTTCCGCATTAAATACGCGTGTGATGTCCTTTTTGCGCGCACCGATACTCCGTAGTACTCCGATTTCCTTTGTCCTTTCAAGTACGGATATCGAGGTAATAATCGAAATCATGACCGCCGAAACCACAAGCGATATCGCCGTAAAGCCTATGAGGACGGCGGTTATCACTCCGAGAATGGAATTCATCACCGACCCCATGGTTTCTACGATATCTGAAAATTCTACGACGGCGTCGGGATTGTCTTTGTTGTAGGCATTCAATACGTCTTTTACACCGTTTCGCCCGTTGAGATCGGTCGAATAAATACTGATTCCTTTATACTTTGCCCCCGCGAATATCCCGCCGTATGTTCTGAACGCCGTTTCTCTAACCTCTGCCGCCGACGTCGTACCCGTCAGCCCGAACGAAGGCATATAATTAGTTCCCGTCAGCGGATTTAATAATTGCGTTGCGTCAGCTTCCATATATTTCACGATTTCGGAAACGCTGTTTTGCTCTAAGAGCCATTCGGTGAGTGCTTTTGTGTAGACGACGCCTTGCGAAAGCAATCCCGTTTCAGAGCTTTCTTTTAGACGCAAAATCCCCGCGACATGCAATGTCAAGACCGAAGCGTCCTCAAAATCAACCGCGGTATTCTCAACAAATTTATTATTAACGCCGTCAAACACATACCGTTGATCGTTTGTCAGTACCTTATATGCGATTTGCGCGCCGACAAGCTCCTCAAAAGTAAATTCTGTTTTTGAGCTGTCGCCTATCACCTTTATTCCTATTGCTTCCAGAGTCGTTGCACTTATCCGATTGTATTCGTCTACGACCAAAGCCACCTCGTCTTTTTCCGTCGGCACCTTTCCCGTAAGCGGATCATAAAGCCGCGAAACAAAGTCAGAATTTTGCATTTGGCTGAACGACCCGCCGCCCATAAGGCTTGACAAAGCATTTCCGCTCGAAGCGGTCAACAGCGAATAATCGGTCGTTCCCGCACGTATTCCGTAAAAATCGACCTTCATTCCCGTATCGTATACGATATCGTTGACCCATTCGGCTTTTATATTGTTTTTTAAGTATTGCACATAATCGTCCGTGATGACGGTCTTTGCCGCCGTTTCCGCAATCTGTGCGTAAATTTTGTCTATATTCGGAAACTTATCGAGTGTGTTGTTGTTTCCCATTCTTTCGTTCATAAGCGCGCTGATATCGAGTCCGGAAGAACCGACCGTGACGGGGGTACTCTCCATCGAACCCGCAATCATACCGTCCATATATACGTTCATGCCGTTACTGATAGCCATGATGAGTCCGATACCCAAAATACCGATCGCGCTTGCTATAGAGGTCAATACCGAACGGCGCAGCTTGCTCTTTAGATTTCTCGCGCTCAATGAAATTGCCGTCAAAAACGACATCGCGCTCTTTTTTTCTTGTTTTTTAGGCGAAGCGACCGCCGCCGCCTCCGATGACTTTAGGGCTTTGACTTCCTCTTGAAATTCCGCGTCGTCCTCCGAACGGTAAGGATTCGTATCGTCCAAAATCTTGCCGTCCTTCATTTTTATAATACGGTTAGCGTACTGTTCGGCAATTTCGGGATTGTGCGTTACCATGACGACTAATCGATTTGCGGAAATCTTTTTGATGAGATCCATGATTTGCTCGCTTGTCTTTGTGTCAAGTGCACCCGTCGGTTCGTCCGCAAGCAAAATTTCGGGACGGTTGACCAAAGCACGCGCTATCGCAACCCTCTGCATCTGCCCGCCCGAAAGCTGATTCGGACGCTTGTAGAGCTGTTCGCCAAGCCCCACCTCCGTAAGCGCGTCCTTTGCGCGCTTTGTGCGCTCCGCGGGAGGAATGCCCGATATCGTCAAAGCGATCTCCACGTTTCCGAGGACGGAGAGATGCGAAATGAGATTGTAGCTCTGAAAGACAAACCCTATCTGTTTGTTGCGGTAGTTGTCCCAATCCTTGTCCTTGTAAACCTTTGTGGTCTGACCGTTTACGGTCATGTCCCCGCTCGTGTAACGGTCTAAGCCGCCGATAATATTCATCATCGTCGTCTTTCCGCAGCCGCTCGGACCTAAGATCGCGACAAACTCCGATCTTCTAAAGTCGAGGCTCACTCCGTCCACCGCGTGAATCACCTCTTCGCCTACCTTGTAATCCTTTTTGACATTCATCAACTTTAGCATAGTTTTTGCTTCCTCCTTGCGGTATATTTTATTTCCTAATCCTTATAAAACTACACTACAGTATAAATGTGAATTTGGAATTAAACTAAAATGAATTTTCGATTAAGTATTTTTTTAATGCAGAATGCAGAATGCAGAATGCAGAATGCAGAATGCAGAATGCAGAATTGCGAATTTTAAAGTAGGTGTCATTACGAATGAACAGTTGTTGTCATTCTGCATTAAATAGTTTGTTGTCATTCTGAGCAACGCGAAGAATCTAAGCAGAATGCAGAATGCAGAATTGCTAATTTTAAACTATGTGTCATTACTAATGAACAGTTGTTGTTTCTGTATTAAATAGTTTGTTGTCATTCTGAGCAACGCGAAGAATCTAAAACGATTTCTCCGAACTTACATCTCTAATTATCCGCAATTCTGCATTCTGCATTTTGCATTCTGCATTTTGCATTCTGCATTAAATACGTTTGAGATTCTTCGCTGCGCTCAGAATGACACCTACTTTTTATCGGAGCAAAGCGACACCTTAACTTTCAACTTTCAATTTTCAACTTTCAATTTCAGAATGACACCTACTTAAGGTATAAAATTAACGCCCGACCCCGACACCGCGCAAGCCTCGTCAAGCCGTCCCGCAAGCAGATTTTCCGCTATCAGGATTTCGCATTCCGCATACGCGCTCCCCTCGTGCAAAAAATATGAAATGCCGATTTCCGCATAGAGGACGACCGAAATTCTGTGGAGTGTCCTATCGCTCCCCGCGTTTAAAAGCTCGCTCTTTAAACGAAGTCCGACGGCGTTTTTTGGACGCGTTTCTATACCGACGTTTTCGCCCTTTTCCGCAAGGAATTTCAGTCCCGAAAACGCGCCGATAGGGACGTCTATCCGACGGATTTCCGCCCGTTTAAGCCCCTCCTCCGCGTTCCTCATGACTTGCGCGAGGAGCGCGTTTACCGCCGCCGCATTCGTTTCTATGAGTACGATGTTTTTTTTGCCGTCATATACGACGCGCACGAGTTTTTCGTAGTCCGCTTCCGTACCGTACGCGCTTTTTTGTAAAATCTCCGACAAATCGCGCCGCGCCGCGTCCTCCGCACTTCGCCCGACGAGAGGCAAAACCAAAAAGATATAATAAACCGAAACAAAAACCGCTCCGAGGACGAAAAACACAAGGATTTTCCGTCCGAGGGGAGCGGTTCTGTATTTTACTTTTAACGATCTCATACGAAATTCCTTTTTCTCTATTTCTATTCGTGAGGAGTGCGGAATATACTACCGTATGATGATCTATATTGAAAATATCGCGGCTTTTTGCTGCGGACTTTTTTTGACGCTCGCCCTTGTATGGCTCGCAAAGCGCAAGCTAAAGCCTATCCTTTTTGTCTTGTCAAACAGTCTTGTCGGCGCGTTTCTATACCTCGCTCAAATCCTGATTTCAGACCTAAAGCCTATCACGTTCGATTCGTTTTTGACGGGAGCTTTAGGGATAGTCGGCGCGCTGTTTTCCTTGTTTTAAATTATCAAGGCGATTCGACCGTCAAGCCCGCCCTTTGCCTCACCGGCGGCAATTTTCTTTTTGATACTTATGTAGATTTCCGAAAGACGGAACACATATTGCTGTTTGTCAGACGGACTAAGCTCCGAGTAATGCTGCTTGTCCATGAGCTGTGCGATAGGGTTGATGATCACCTCGTCTTCGCCCGCGGACAAAATCTTTTTGACACGTGCATAATATTGCTCCTCTTCCTTTGTCAGCGTGTCCGCTCCGCACCGTCCCGTGTGCGGACGCTCCTCCGTTCTGCGTCTTTCCTTGATGTCGTTCCAGTACCCCAACTTCATTCTCTTTTTCGCCTCTGCGGCGACGGATTGAATGGTACCGCGTGTTTGTACGTCCATGAAAATTACCTCCTCTGTTTGATAGTTCTTTAAAAACGCGTGCAAAATCACCTATCGAATGCCTTCGGTTTTAAAGTACTATAATTATAAAATAAAAACATGAATTTTTCAAGACAAAATATTTAAGTTTATTTGGGAATATTTTAATTTATATTGAATTATAGTGACTTACATTCGCAAAATACTAATTTTGTACAATATTTGGAAAATTTCTTTCAAAATTCGATATCTCTCGACTTTTTTCGGCATTTTTCAATGCGGAATGTTTTTTAATGCAGAATGCAGAATTACGGATAAAAGAAAAGTGAGTGTCTTTCCGAGCCTGCGAAGAATCTAAAACGACTTCTACGAATTACGTCTATTCAGAATGACACAGACTTTTCAGAATGCGTCGGCTTTTTTGTTCTGCATTACGCATTAAATAAATTTGTTGAAAAATGTCTAAAAAAAAGTTTACAAAACACCTCTTTTTGGCTTATAATATATCATGTTATGACTTATTCTAAATTAAAGTTAAAAAACTCAAAAACCGTCAACACCCTCGCCCTACTCGCAAGTATTATCCTTGCCGCGCTTGCGGTCGTCTGTATCGTGACATATGAGCGCGCAACGCTCACGGGCGCGGTAATCTCCTCCGCCGTGTGTTTTGTCCTATCCGCGCTCTCCGCGGTAACGGCGTTTTATGCGCGCTACGTTTTTGAGGAAAAGGGTTTCGCCGTGCGTTTCGGTTATTTTGGCTTTCATATCGCTTACGGCGATATGCGCCTTATCCGAAAAAGCGGCGACACAAACGAACTCTTTTTAATCTATCTAAAAAAAGGAAGCCTCGACGATATCCGCTGTCTAAAAATTTTGATAGACCCGAAAAACGAAACCTCATTCGTCACGAAGCTCCGCGAAAAAAATTCTCTTATCGTTTTTGAAATCTTTTACAAAAACGACGAATTTGAAGGGAAATAACAAAACAAAAAAATAACAATTTGCTTTAAAAAAATAAAATTTTTCTTAGGGGAAAAAATCATGAGTGCAAAAACAATTTTTAAGCTAAA